>NZ_CAJODG010000044.1 GCF_905233635.1 Selenomonas sp. AE3005
ACTCATGGAAAAACAGCTCACTAAAGGCGATCTCGTATCGATTTTTATCCGTTCCAACTTCCTGCTCGGCTCCTTCAACTTCGAGCGTATGCAGGCTATCGGTTTCTGCGTGTCCCTGATTCCGGCACTGAAGAAACTTTACAAAGATGATCCTGAAGAATACAAGCGTTCTCTGAAACGTCACCTCGAATTCTTCAACACTCAGCCGTTCCTGGCAACTCCGATTATGGGTATCATTGCCGCTATGGAAGAAAAGAAGGCTAACGGCGCCGATATCGGTGAAGACACCCTCTCCGGCGTTAAGGTAGGTCTTATCGGTCCTCTGGCTGGTGTTGGTGACCCAATTTTCTGGGGTACGCTCCGCCCGGTACTCGCAGCTCTCGGCGCTGGTGTTGCCCTGACTGGCAGCATCGTTGGCCCGCTGATTTTCTTCATCGCTTTCAACGTAATTCGCCTGCTCACGAACTGGTACGGCGTAATGTACGGTTATGACAAAGGTACGGAACTCGTTAACGAAGTTGGCGGCAACCGTATGCGTTACCTCACGGAAGGTTCTTCCGTACTCGGTCTGCTCGTAATGGGCGCTCTCGTGGCTAAATGGACCACGGTCAACATGCCTCTGGTATTGTCCTCCTATACGAACAGCCAGGGTGAGCAGGTTGTCACCACGGTTCAGAGCCTGCTCGACAGCCTGATGCCTGGCATCGTGCCCATGCTCATGACCTTTGCCTGCATGTACCTGCTGAAGAAGGGTGTTAATCCGCTGGTTATCATCCTGGGCCTCTTCGCCCTTGGCATTGCTGGCTACGCTGTTGGTCTTTTCGCCTAAGATAAGTCCAGTAGTAGTCTACATACACATTCCATTAGGGGCTCCGCGCGTTATGCGCGGAGCCCCTGACTGTTTAGCGGTAAAATATTGAGTTAAGCGGTGCTTTCTTAAATCCACATGTGTCTTAGACACAGGGCGATGAAACAGACAACTGATATACCAAAGGTAAAATACTCTACACATTTGACAGGATAGGCATAGTGCAGGGGGATGTCCATTACCCGGGGGACGTTGCTGGCCAGCAGTGAGGCAGCTATGGACACGTAGAGCATCACGTTGATAATGGGCATGGTCAGATGGGCAGAGAAAGCACGAAGCAAGAGGTACACGGCAAAGGCGATGAAAAAATAAGCGATTTTATCTCCATGCAGTTTCATGTTCATAGTATCACTTCCTTGTCAGCGGCTGATAATAATCCCTGATATAGTCATTATACTCATTCGCCCTGCAAGGAAGATTTTCCTGCTTGGGCAGGATTTTTATCTGTATACAGCGAAATTTACGTTTGGTAATTATGCTAAGCGATGAAAGTTACAAATTTGACTTGAAAAATAGATAATATATGTTAAAATGTAAAGCATATCTGATTGCTAGGTTTTATATTTATCATTATTTTATGTAGGAAAGAAGGAATTATTATGGCAGATGAAAACAAGTCCGTGGCAGAGGCCAGGGAGGCGGCCTTGAAGGCTCATAATCCCGGGGCCACCAGAAAACAGCTAGTGCTGTGGTTCGGCGCCCTGCTTGCCGGCGGCTTTCTCGGTTTCCTGGAGATAGCACCGCTTAATGAGCTCTTTAACTTTATTGCTACAGTCTTTACCCGGCTCTTCCAGTTTATCGCTGTACCCACCATTGCCCTGGCGGTGATTACCACTTTGGCAGCCTTGGGCGGCAAAAAGGAGACAGGGCGGATTTTCGCCCATGCTGTCAGCTACACCTTTTTGACCACGTTTGCAGCAGCGGCTGTGGGCCTGCTGCTCTACATTGTCGTAGCACCGGGCAACCTGCCGGCGGAAGTAGTGGGCGCCGGTGCCAGCAATGTACCTTTGGATAAGGTGGGCAAGCTGACTTATTATGACCATATCCTGTCGGTTATTCCCAACAATGTTCTGCAGCCTTTCCTGGCTGGCAATGTGCTGTCGGTAATGCTGATTGCGGCGTCTGTTGGTCTGGGGCTGGCTTTTATGCCCAAGACGGAAAACCGCGAAGTGCTGTTAAAGGGCCTGCAGGGGTTGCAGGAACTGCTCTTTACGCTGATTAGGGCGATACTCTGGGCTTTGCCGCTTGGTATTCTGGCCTTTGCCGGCCAGCTGTCGGCGCAGATTGAGGCCGGCGTAATCGTCGGTGCTTTAAGCCAGTATGTGCTGGTGGTCATGGGCGGCAACCTCATTCAGATGGTAGTTGTCCTGCCGCTGTTCATGCTGCTGCGCGGCCTTAATCCGCTCACGGTGTTCCGCAAAATGTCGCCGGCTTTGGCTGTAGCCCTCTTTACCAAGAGCTCGGCCGGTACCCTGCCCGTGACCTTGGCATCGGCGGAAAACAACCTTAAAGTAAATCCCAAGGTTTCCCGGTTCGTACTGCCGATTTGCACCACTATCAATATGAATGGCTGTGCGGCCTTTATCCTCGTGACGTCTTTGTTTGTCATGCAGAATGCCGGATTTGAACTGACGCTGGGGACGATGATTGCCTGGGTATTCATTGCTGTGCTGGCGGCCGTGGGTAATGCCGGCGTACCGATGGGCTGCTACTTCCTGACGTTGTCGCTCATGAGCTCTTTGGGAGCTCCCATTGGCCTGATGGGAGTTATCTTGCCAATTTATACTATTATTGATATGATTGAAACAGCAGAAAATGTTTGGTCTGATGCCAGCGTCTGCGCCATGACTGACCACGACCTGGCAGGCAGGCTGGATGATTCGCCGGCAGCGGCCAAAGCTGTATCATAAGGAGTATAAATTGAAAAGGCTAAGAGGTTTTTGTCTGATGGTGCTTATCTGTGCCGCCCTCTGCTCTTGGGGCTGTGGTGCGGATAAGCCGGTGCAAAAAAGCGATATGGTCATGGACACGGTGGTGACACTGTCGGCCAGCGGCGCGGAGGCCGAGGCGGCAGTGACGGAGGGCATGGCCCGGCTTCACGAATTGGAGAAAATGGTCAGCCCCCATCTGCCGGATAGTGATGTGAGCCGGCTGGCGCAAATGGCCGGCTCCGGGCAATGGGTAGAACTGCATCCGGAAGTGTACCACATGTTGGCAGTGGCTCAGGAATATGCGGCAAAAACCAATGGCGCCTTTGATGTAACGGCCAAGCCCTTGGTCGACCTTTGGGGCATTGGCACAGACCACAGCCGGGTACCGGCACCGGCCGAGATTGCCAAAGCGCAAAAACTCGTGGGCTGGCAAAAACTGGAGCTGGATGAAAAGACCCATAGCGCCCGTCTTACTGAAGCAGGCATGGGGGTAGATGTGGGCGGAATAGCCAAGGGCATGGCGGCCGATGAAGTGCGGAAAATCTACCGCAAACACGGGATAAAAAACGGCCTGATAAATCTGGGTGGCAGTTCCCTGTATGCTCTCGGGGTAAACAATGAGGACAAGCCCTGGCGGATAGGCCTGCGGCACCCCCGTAAGGACGATGCCAAGGAAAAAATCGCCGTGCTGCCCTTGTCTGATGAGGCGTTGTCTACCTCGGGCGATTATGAACGTTTTTTTGAAACCGATGGGCAGCGTTATCATCATATTATCGATCCGCGGCTGGGACGTCCGGCACCGTCCGGGCTGATGAGTGTGACCATTACGGCGGCGGATAAGCTGGAGGACGCCGGCATGCTTACGGACCTGTTGACTACGACGGTGTTTGTGCTGGGGCCGGAGCAGGGCACAAGATTCCTGCGTACCCTGCCGGCCGGCATTAGCGGTGCGCTGGTGGATAAGCGCTATCAGTTATGGACAACTCACGACATGGCCCAGCGGCTGGAGGAAGTGTCCAAGGAATTGCAATTTTGGCAAGAAAGTGGAGAACTGCAATGATGGAAAAAGAATTACAGGCGAAAGTTGCTAAATTACAATTACTGCTCAAAAGCTATGGTTCGGCGGCCATAGCCTTTTCCGCAGGCGTGGATTCAACGGTGCTGCTAAAGGCGGCTAAGGAGGTTTTAGGACCTGAGCAGGTACTGGCGCTGACCGTGCAAAGTGTGCTGGTGCCGGCAGAAGAAGTAGCTGAGGCCAAGGCTTTTTGTCAGGCTGAGGGCTTGCGGCACACGGTGCTGACACTTGACCCGCTGCTTTACTATGATGTACGCACGAATCCGCCGGAACGCTGCTATTTTTGCAAACGGCTGGTGTTTGACAAAATGCGCGAGACTGCCGGACGGGAAAACATTGCCCACCTGCTGGACGGCACCAATGCCAGTGACGGGCAGGATTACCGCCCCGGCTGCCGGGCGTTAAAGGAACTGCGCATTATCAGCCCCCTGCAGGAGGCCGGCATGGATAAGGCCGATATTAGAGCCTATGCCCGGGAACTGGGACTGGCTGTGGCGGACAAGCCCTCGGCAGCCTGCCTGGCCTCACGTATTCCCTATGGCGAGGAATTGTCGGCCGCGAAACTGCAGCGGATTGACCAGGCAGAAACCTTCCTGCGGACGGAGGGCTTTGTGCAGTTACGGGTGCGCAGTCATGAAAATATAGCCCGGATAGAATTACTGCCGGCAGATATGGCCAGGTTTATGGCGTCAGGACTGTATGAAAAGACCGTCAGCAAATTCAAGGAACTGGGCTTTGCCTATGTGACGCTGGATTTGCAGGGCTATCGCATGGGCAGCCTCAATGAAACATTGAAAGGAAAATGACATGTCAAAGTCGAATCTCACCACGTTGTGCTATATCGAACAGGACGGCAAGTACCTGATGATGCACCGGGTGAAGAAGGAACACGATATCAATAAGGATAAATGGGTGGGCATCGGCGGCCACTTTGAGCCGGACGAAAGCCCGGAGGAATGCCTGCTCCGGGAAGCCAGGGAAGAAACAGGACTGACGCTCACGGATTACCGCCAGCGCGGCATCATCACCTTTATTTCGGACAAGTGGCAGACGGAATACATGTTCCTGTATACCGCCACAGGTTATGAGGGGAAAATCGGTGATTGCAATGAGGGCGTGCTGGAGTGGATTGACAAGGATAAAGTCTATGACCTGCCCCTGTGGGAGGGGGATAAAATCTTCTTCCGCCTTATGGCTGCCGAACGGCCGCATTTTTCGCTGAAACTGCGGTATGTGGGCGAAGAATTGGTAGAGGCCGTGTTGGACGGCAAGGACATAATTAACTAAAAAGAACGCCCGTGACGGGGTAATATTTTTCCTTCGGGAAAAACATCACTCCATCACGGGCTGTTTTTTATATGTTTCTACTTTCTTACTCTGGCCGGAATTACGCCAAGCCCGGCGCAGAGGGCGAAAATAAGCAGGGCGATTTCCAGATTTTGCAGCAGGGCTGCCTGTGGGGCAAGGCCGTGCCAGGATAGGGAGAGGATTAAGTTCATCATGGCGACGCTGAGCACCTGCCCGAACAATCTTGTAGTGCTGAGCAGACTGGTAGCCAGACCGTAGTGCTGTTTCTCCACGGAACTCATGATGGCGTTGTTGTTGGGGGCGGCGAACAGGGCAAAGCCTGTGCCGGTAATCATCAGCATGGGAATGAGCAGATAGAGGGACAGGGTGTGGACGGTCAGGGCAAAGCCGATAAGGCCGGCGGTGATGACAGACTGTCCCAGGGCTGCCAGTTTGGTGGGGGCGTATTTATCGGACAGCCGCCCCATAAGAGGTGACAGCGCGGCCATGAGGATGGGCTGGGCCAGCAGGATAATCCCGGCACTGTGCGAGGTTAGTCCCAGAATGGCTTGCAGGTACAGGGAGAGCAGCAGGCTGGTGGCAAAGGTAGCACAGTAGTTGAGCAGTGCCGCCAGGCAGGACAGGGAAAAAGGCCGGTTGCTGAACAGCAGGTTTACGGGCAGCAGGGGATTTTCCGTGTGCAGTTCATAGCGCAGGAATACACCAAACAGCAGCAGGCCGCCAATTAACAGCAAGGGAGCGGCCGGCTGACTGAGCAGCTGTGACAAGCCGTAAATAATGAGCATGATGGCGCCGCCGTACAGGAGGGCGCCTTTTTTGTCCCAGTCCGGACTGCTGTCGGCGTACCATTCGTCCTGTAAGGTATGACGGGCGGTGCCAAAGGCGAGTGCACCGAGGATGGTCAGCAGGATGAAAATACTTTGCCAGCCGTAATAATGGTTGAGAAAACCGCCGACAGCCGGCCCTAACGTGAGTCCTGTATATACCACGGCCACATTCCAGCCCATAGCCCAGCCCCGGCGCTCTTTGGGAATCACCAAGGTCAGAATTGACATGGAGGTGGCAAAGGTCATGGCCGAGCCCAGACCTTGCGCGGCCCGGGCGGCAATCAGCCAGGGCAGACTAGGGGCGAAGATGGCCAAAAAGGAGGTCAGGGCAAAAATTCCGTTGCCCATGATGAAAAAACGCCGCTTGCCATAGCGGTCCGCCAGTTTGCCAAAGGGCAGCAGCACCACGATGGCGGCCAGTAAAAAACTGCCCAGCACCCAGCCCAAAGCTGCCGGACTTGCACCATATTCCGCGCCCAGCGAAGGCAATGCCAGATTTAAGGCACTGCCGGTGAAAGGCGTAAGGAAGGAGGTAAGCATGATGGTAAAAAGTATTCTATATTCCATGGCGATGGCTCCTATGTTTACGTTTTTCTAAGTATGCTATTGATATTAGTTTGACATAAGCGTAAAATACCCTTTTGTAATATGACTTGGCCGCAAAGAAGATGATAAAAATGAAAATAACATGAAGGATTATATCGCACCTTTATAGAACAAATTAAGAACTAAGTTGGAGAAAGGAAGTGAATAAATTATGAGAACAACAAGAAAGGCCAGAAAAAGGCTTAGTCAAAAACGAAATAACCATACAGGCAGATATGTTATGGCGGCGCTTATGTCCTTAGGCGGAGGACAGACCGCAGCCCCGGCTATGGCATTGGCGCAGGAAACGACGATAAGTAATGATACATATCAGGCGTACCCTGTATACGGAAATAATGATGGCGAGACCTATACAACACATACTGATGTCGCTACTTACAATACCATTACTATAACAGGAACGGGCAAGGTTAATAGCGTTTATGGCGGGTATAACTCAAATAATCAAAATGCTAGCAGCAATACTGTTACAGTTGATGGTATGGTGACCAGTGAAGTATTTGGTGGCAGTACTGTCGGTGGTAATGCCAATTTCAATACTGTTACAGTTACTGGTAACAGTGGTTATGTATGGGGAGGTAAGTCGGATACAGGCAGTGCCAATTATAACATTGTAACTATAAATGGAACTGTTTCATATAATGTCTATGGAGGTAAGGCTGAAGATCATGGTACCACGGAAGGTAATGTTATAACATTAGATGGTGTGAGTATTGGAGGTACTAGCATTGCTGGGTGGTCTGTCAACGGAATTTCCAGGAATAATACGTATATCATCAATAGTGGTACGCCAGCTGCTGTGGCGGGAGGACGGTCTAATACATCTATTGCCGAGAATAACAAGGTCATAGTCAATGGTGGGACTTTGGGTAACTATGTTGCTGGAGCTGAAACATTCGGTGGTGTGGCCAGGAATAACAATTTAATTATCAATGGTGGAACGATAAATGACTTGGCTTATGGCGGTTTTGCACAGACATCGGGTAATGTAGAAAATAATACTGTAGACATTTACGGCGGTACTATCGCTAATGTTGCTGGCGGTGCTGCTGGTGCTGGTGCTTCTGTTGGCAATACGGTCAATTTGTACAGTGTGAATGGTATAACAGGCTTGATACAAGGCGGTAAGACAGATACAGGCACTTCCTTGGGTAATACTGTTAATTTCCTTGGCACTATTGGTGTTACCGGTACCTTGGATGGCGATACTATCCAGTCATTTAATGTGTACTCCAAAGGTAATAGCGTGGGTGCGATAACCGGCAGTATTGATAACATGTACTTTTATCTGCCGGATGGAACCAGTGCAGGTGACACTATGCTTACGGTTACGACGGGAACAGCCAGTTTAACTGGCACAAATATTGACTGGTCGACCAGTACAAAGCCGAATATGGAGGTCGGTGACCAGGTAACCCTCATACATAGCGATACAAGCCTTACTACCGATGCTTATACCGTTTTGCCGGGCGTTAAAAATTACACGTTCGCAACCGGGATATCCAGTGACACAACTTATACTTTTGAAACAACTAAGACTATTGACGAAAAAAATATCGTAATCACGTTAGCTGCCAAGACTCCTGTTAGCGGCAGTACCCTGCCGGAGCGTACCAAGTCGCTTACGGAAACCAGCACGGCTGTGACGGCTTTGCTGAATGGCGGCTCGGATTTTTTGACGGCTCATGGTATGGAGGAGGCCGAGGCGGTAGCCCTTGACCCGGAAATATCCGTTGTCTATGGCCGCCTGGTTCCTTTTGTGGCTATTGGCGGCGGTTCGTTGGAATTGGACACCGGTTCGTCCACAGACCTCAAAGCTTTCTATGCTAATCTGGGGCTGACCAAGGAAATCAAAAACCGTAACGGCAGTTTGTTCGTTGGGCCGATTTTAGAATATGGCCGGGGCAATTATGACAGCTATCTGGACAATGGCGTTCATGGCTGGGGCACCGGACACTATGTTGGTGCCGGTGGATTTGCCCGTCAGCGGAATCATGACGGCTTATACTATGAAGGCGATTTGCGGTTCGGCCGGTTTAGTTCCGATTACAGGGGCGATTTGGCCTCCGGCCTTACTGCTGATTATGACCTTGGCGGCAGCTACATTGCCGGTCATTTGGGCCTGGGCAAAATCTATAAAGTTAATCCCACGGACACGGTTGACGCCTACATAAAATATTTCTACAGCCGTACCAGTGGTGATGAGGTAACAGTACATAGCAATATGAATGATGAGGTTTTTAACTTTAACAGTGTGGACAGCCATCGTCTGCGTATTGGTGCCAGATACTACCACGCGACAAATGCGCGCAGCAAGATTTATGCAGGTCTGGCCTATCAGTACGAATTTAATGGTGAGGCTAAAGCCACCCATGACGGCCTCTGCACACCGGCACCGTCGCTTAAAGGCAGCAGCTGCATGGCAGAAATCGGCTGGCAGGTAAAGCCTGACAAGACCAATATGACTGCCGATGTGGGGCTGACCGGCTGGACCGGCAAACAGACAGGTATAACGGGACGGCTGAAATTAAGCTGGGCATTCTAAAAGAAAATACACAGACTAAAGGGGCTGCGGCATAAGTGCTTTTCAACTTATGCCGCAGCCCCTCGTTTTAGGTGACAGCTATCATACTATAGGCTGTTATGTTTTTATTGGTGGAGACGAAGGGGATTGAACCCTCGACCCTCAGATTGCGAACCTGATGCTCTCCCAGCTGAGCTACGTCCCCGTATGGTCTGTAAACAAACCTTTTTTAGTATACCGCGTTTTGTATTGTTTTACAATAGCCGGGAGGTAAATATACAATTTTTCGTCACAGCCTGGGGAGGTAAAATGTTTTTTCGTAGCAGGAGAAAGCCGGTGCGGTGGCGAAGTAGAGAACCAGTAGACCTATGTGATATGGGCGCGATTAGTCCTGTTTATCAAAGGATATTCTTGCTTTATTGCCATAGCGAATAAAAAATATTTATGGTGAATCTTTGTAATAATAGATATAGCATTTTGTATTTTTTCGGCGTATAATAAATGATATCACTGATAGATGTTTTTTATAGTATCACCAACGAGCCGGTGACGTAAGTCTATAGCAATACATCTGCAAGGATAACATGAGGAGGTAACAAAGTGGACAAACGGGAGAGTATGTGGGATTTATATCTCAAAAAAGGCATGAGCCGCCGCAGCTTTGTTAAAAGCTGCATTGCGCTGACGTCCCTGATGGGCCTCGGCACGGACCAGGTGTCCAAGGTGGTGGAAGCTGCCGAGAAGAAGCCTTTGCCGGTAGTGGTCTGGATTCACGGACATGAATGTACGGGCTGTGATGAGTCCTTCATTCGTTCCGGGGCACCGCTCGCATCTGATTTGGTGCTGAGCCAGATTGCGCTGGAGTATGACCATCTGTTAAGTGCCGCCAGCGGCGAGCCTTTCGAGGCACATTTGGAAGAAACTATCAACAAGTACAAAGGTCAGTACATCCTCTGTGTAGAAGGTGCTGTCTGCACTAAGGAGAACGGCATTTACTGCATGTCCGGCGGCAAACCGTTCATTCAGACTTTGCAGCATGCTGCCCATAATGCTGCGGCAGTTATCGCTTACGGTACATGTGCTGCATCCGGTGGTATTCAGGCTGCCAAACCGAACCCGACTGGTTCCTCCGGTATTGCGCATTTCTGTGGCAGAACGCCGGTTGTCAATGTGCCGGGCTGTCCGCCGATTCCGGAAGTTATGACGGGCGTGGTCATGCATGTGGCTCTCTTTGGCACGGTGCCGCCGCTCGATAACGAAGGCCGTCCGAAACAGTTCTACGGCAATCGTATCCATGATACCTGCTATCGCCGTCCGTTCTTTGATGCCGGTATGTTTGCAGAACGCTTTGACGATGAAGGCGCTAAGGCTGGCTGGTGCCTGTATAAACTGGGCTGCCGCGGACCTGAAACCTACAATTCCTGTGGTAATCTGCGCTGGTTCCAGGGCATGAGTTACCCGATTCAGTCCGGTGCTCCCTGCATTGGCTGCTCCAATGCACATTTCTGGGACGAAGACCCGATGACCACCCGTATGCCGGAGTATGGTCCGTTGGGCAACGTGGATAAAATCGGTGCTGCTATGGCTGTGGCCACGGCGGCAGGTGTGGCTGCGCATGGCGCGATGAGCGTTGTGCAGAAGCAGAAACGCGAAGCAGAGAAGGAATAAGGGAGCAGGTGAATAAATGAAACATGTAGTAGTAGATCCGGTAACTCGCATTGAAGGTCATCTTCGTGTAGAGGTGCAGGTTGATGAAGCAACGGGGAAGGTTACAGACGCTGTTTCCTCCGGTACTGCCTGGCGCGGTCTGGAACTGGTTATGAAGAACCGTGACCCCCGTGACGCCTGGGCTTATATCCAGCGTATTTGCGGCGTTTGCACCACGGCTCATGCTTTGGGCTCTGTCCGTGCGGTTGAGGACGCTTTGGGTATTGCTATTCCGAAGAATGCCAATTATATCCGCAACATCATGGCGGCAACGCTGACGGTGCAGGACCATATCGTGCATTTCTATCATTTGCATGCTTTGGACTGGGTAAGCCCGGTAGAGGCTTTGGCTGCTGACGCCATTGCCACGGCTAATCTGCAGAATACGGTGCTGAACACTTACAAACTGCCGTTCCGTGCGCCGGAAACTTCCGTAACGGAAGCCTATGAGCATGACTTCCCGGCAGCTACGCCCCAGTATTTTGAACAGATTAAGAATAAGGTAAAAGCTATCGTAGAAAGCGGCCAGCTGGGTATTTTCTCCGCCAACTGGTGGGACCATCCCGATTACAAGCTGCTGCCGCCGGAAGTTCATCTTTTGGCTGTGGCGCATTATCTGGAAATGCTGGATAAGCAGCGCGAGCTGGTTACGCCGCATGTTATCTTCGGCGGCAAGAATCCGCATCCGCATTATGTGGTGGGCGGTATGCCCTGCTCCATCTCCTTGGAGGACGGCAATGCTCCGGTGAATACGGCAAGACTTGAAATCGTAGACAGAGCCATCAACATGGGCCGCTCGCTGGTAAACAATTATTATCTGCCTGACCTGCTGGCCATTGGTTCCGCTTATGTGAAAGCCGGCCGGGTTGATGGCGGCGGCATGGCTAAGACCTGCGTGCTTGGTTATGGTGCATATCCTATCGAAAGCTACACGGGCACCAGTGACGGCGGTTTCTTCAAGAACCTCCTCATTCGCTGCAACGGCGTAGTGGAAGACTTTGGCAAGGGTCTGGCTGAGGCGAAGTATTCGGAGGTAACGGCAGAAGATGTTACGACGGAAAATATTACGGAAAGCGTTGACCACGCTTGGTATGAATATCCTGCCGGGAAGAAAGACCGTCATCCTTGGGAAGGTGTTACTGCACCTAAGTTCACCGGTCCTAAAGAGGGCACACCGACGGATTGGAAAGCGCTCAACGAAAATGGCAAATATTCCTGGCTGAAAACGCCGAAATGGAAGGGCAAACTTTGTGAAGTTGGTCCGCTGGCCCGTTATATCATCATCTACACCAAGGCTAAGAAGGGCCTGCTGCCGGATATGACCTGGGCAGAAAAGATGATGCTTGACCAGCTCGATGCTGTTTCCAAGGTTCTGGGCCTGGCTCCGGAAGTATGGCTGCCCACGATGGTAGGCCGTACGGCTGCACGTGCTTTGGACTGCCAGCTGGCTGCGGAAATCAACAAGTTCTTCTTTGATAAGCTCATTGCCAACCTGAAGGCCGGTGATACCAAGGTTGCTAATTCCGATAAGTGGGATCCGAAGACCTGGCCGAAGGAATGCAAGGGTGTGGGCCTCTATGAGGCACCGCGCGGTGCACTGTCCCATTACATCACCATCAAGGATGGCAAGACGGACAATTATCAGTGCATTGTGCCGACGACCTGGAATGCCTGCCCGCGTGACGATAGTGCCGGTAATGGCGCTTATGAAATGGCTATGAAGGATACGCAGGTGAAGATTGCCGACAAACCGCTGGAAATCGTCAAGGTTATCCGCTCCTTTGACCCCTGCATGGCTTGTGCAACGCACATGTTCAATGCCAAGGGCGAAAAGATTAACGTCATTACCACGGATCCGTATTCCGGCACGCGTGTAGACAAGTAATCTGCAGAAAGGAAAAAGCTATGAAAGAAGTAGTTCGCAGGGAATATTACCTGTTTAGTCCTTGGCTGCGGATCTTTCATTGGATTATGGACAGGCCTGATGATTACCAGTCCATGGAATATCCATGCGTCGGAACCGACTTTTTCCGGCATGACGCTGGATAATATCCGCAATATCCATTTTCTGGCAGCCTATCTGTTCAGTGCCTCGTTTATCTTTAAGATTTACGGGTTTATAATCAATCGCGGTGACCGACTGTTTCCGCATGTCTGGAAAGGGTATTTTTACAGAAATACCATTGATGTAGCCATGCATTATATGTTCCTGAAAGCGGAACATGCGTCTTATCTGCGTAATCCGCTGGCCCGTTGCTCATACGCGTTCCTGTATGTGCTGGTACTTATCGAAATCATCACGGGTTTCGGTATTTACTATATGACGGACCCCTTCGGCATTGGCGGCACGCTGTTTGGCTGGGTAATTCCCCTGCTGGGCGGTGAAATGATGGCTCATCTCGTGCATCACTATGTGGCCTGGGGTATTATCCTCTTTGCTATCGGCCATGTTTACATGGTTATCCGCGCTGAGTTCATGGAAGGTGAAAGTGAAGTATCCTCCATGTTCTCCGGCAGCAAGATTTTGGCGCATGAGCCGCGTGATGCCGGCCATCTCGATGGGACACTGAAGTGATTTAGTTGTTACTTGACCACAATGGGCAAGTAGGGCTAGTGGTTATTGTTAATGCGTAATTTCTGTCCTTTTCTTTGGTGCAAAGAAAAGGACCAAAAGAAACAGCGGACTGAAATCGCATCACGCGATTTACGTCCGCAGGCGCTCATCCTTGAGCGCCAGGTGACGGGTACGCATGATTTTTATAATAGAGGAGGATCTGCCCAATGTGTAAAGAGTGTGGCTGCGGGCATGAGGGTGGCGCAAACACCCGTCTGCAGTTTATCGTGCATGGTTATACTGAGGAGAGTGCGCAGGCAATGGAAAAGGAGCTTTTGGGATTACCGGGAGTTCTGTATGTTCATATCCATGCGCATGACGGTGAAACCACCGTGGATTACAATCCTGAGAAAACGAAACTCGGGGATATCCTGCAGAGTTTTAGTGCTCGCGGTCTGGAGGCAGTTTTATAACTGCTGCTTGCTTATTACGCCTTCCCTGCCCTATTAGTGTTGGCGGGGAAGGCGTTTTCATTATGTATCGGCTGGGGGGAACGCTCCCCAAAGATGCACGATTAAAAAGGCCTTTCCTTGAGGGGGAGGCGAAACCGCGGGTGTCCAGTGGTCACCCCGGACAGTGGCAGCCTAAGGCTGACGGATGAGGTGGAAAGCATGCATGAAATGGCTATTGCGGAAGGAATTTTAGATATAGCGCTTGATTATGCCAAGCAGAATGACGCGCAGAAAATCAATGAAATCGGCCTGCTTATTGGAGAGATGTCCGGGGTGGAAGTTGATTCCCTGGAGTTTTCCTTTAATATGCTGGTGCAGGGGACTATGGCCGAGGGGGCTAAACTGGTCATCAAAAATGTACCGCTTATGGGCCGGTGCAGCAAATGTGGCAAGGAGTTTCATATCGAGCATTATGATTTTTGGTGTCCCGAGTGTAAGGACGGGGTATTGACTACCTTGTCAGGCCGCGAAATGCAGGTAGAATATTTGGAGGTAGACTGATGGAGATTAAGGTTATCAAGAATATTTTAGGGGAAAATGACAGATTAGCCGCAGAAAATCAGGCTATGTTTCAGGATAAAAAGGTGTTTGTACTGAATTTCATGGGTTCGCCGGGGGCTGGCAAGACTTCGGTGCTCGAAAAGACCATGGAACGGCTGAAGGATAAAATCAAGATGGCGGTTATCGAGGGCGACCTCTTTACGAGCAAGGACGCCGAGCGCATTGATAAGTATGGTGTGCCGGTAATTCAGATTAACACAGCCGGGGGCTGCCATCTGGACGCCAATATGGTGCAGAAAACCGTGAAGGAAATGAATCTGGACGAGCTGGACCTGCTGGTGGTGGAAAATGTGGGCAATCTCGTGTGTCCGGCGGAGTTCCCCGTTGGGGAAGATGCCCGGGCAGTGGTGCTGTCGGTTACGGAAGGTGATGACAAGCCTTTGAAATATCCGCTGATGTTCAAGGAAAGTGAGATTGCGCTTATCAATAAGGTGGATTTGGCACCTTATTGTAATTTCAGTATGGATTCGGCCAAGCAGGATATTACAAGTCTGCACCCCGGCATTGAGGTGCTGGAGGTTTCCTGCACCAAGGGTGATGGCCTTGACCGCTGGTGTGACTGGCTGCTGCAAAAGGTGGCGGCGAAAAAGGGGAAGTAAGCATGACAGATGTATTTGCGGCTGGCGGCACGTCCTGTCTGGACAATGTGCTCTATAAAAATGAAGTAACGATTTTGGGTATTGGCAATGTGATTCTGCGGGACGAGGGGTTTGGCGTCCGGGTGGCAGAATATCTGGATAAGCATTATGAATTTCCGGAGTCCGTGCAGATTGTGGACGGCGGTACTTTAGGTATTGAGCTGACGCAGTATGTCACGGGGACGGAAAAGCTGCTGGTGATTGATTCGATTAACGGCGGTGCTGAGCCGGGCACGACGTTCCGTTTTCATAATGATGATGTAATGGAGCATTTTCAGGATAAGTTGTCGGCGCATGAAGTCGGCATTCAGGATGTGTTGGGACTGCTCACGGTCACGGGGCATAAGATTCCTGATGTGGTGGTTATTGGGGCGCAGCCTTATGATGTGGAGGCCGGCGTTGAGCTGTCGGAGGGTATGCTGCAGCTGCTGCCGCAGATGGTGGAGCAGGCGCTGACAGAACTCAAAAACTGGGGAATAGTGCCGCGCAAACGTGAGAAAGTTGACGATATGGACTACAATAAGGTGGCAGAGGATTTCTCGTCTGTTCGCTAATGATTGGTGGCTTTGGGCGGCGGACGTATTGTTCCTACGCTTTGCCGCTTAGCTAAAATTATATTTTGCCCGATGCCTATGAAAATGCCTAAACTCGCTGCGCTCAGACAGTAGGCATTTTCACAGGCGGCAAAATATAATTTCTTAACGCTAAGGGGCAAACGCTCCGGCACAACACGTCCGCCGCCCTGCGCCGAGCTAAATATTATATTTATTTACGTTGAGTAGTCAGCAAAAACCTTCCCCTTTTGGGGGGGGATGAGGTGTTAGGAGGTAATACTATGTGTTTGGCTGTTCCTGCCAAGGTAGTTGCGATAAATGATGCTATGGGGACGGTGGATATTGCCGGGGTTACGCGTGATGTGAGTCTTATGCTGCTGCCGGAAACTAAGCTGGGGGATTATGTGCTTGTTCATGCCGGCTTTGCCATGCAGAAGGTGGAGGAGAAGGACGCGCAGGAAACTTATGCGCTGATGGCAGAAATGCGCGGGGCGCCGAGGACGGTGGATAAGCTGTGACGGGACAGGAGAAACTGACGAAAGCTGAGGAACGGGAGTTCGCCCGGGAGCTGGTGGCTAAAATTGGTGAGCTGGCGGCGTCTACGGGGCGTAAATTGCGTTTTATGGAGGTTTGCGGCACGCATACGGTGGCGATTTTTCGCGCCGGGCTGCGACAGATATTGCCGGATTCGGTGGAACTTGTATCCGGGCCGGGGTGTCCGGTATGTGTGACGCCGGATGATTATATGGATAAGGCCATTGCCTATGCGCAGCGTGATGATGTGATTATTGCCACTTTTGGCGATATGCTCAAAGTTCCCGGTTCGAAGTCCAGTTTGAATGAGGCTAAAACCAATGGGGCGGATATTCGTATTGTGTACTCGCCTATGGACAGCATTCAGATTGCCAAAGATAATCCGGATAAAAAAGTTATTTTTCTGGCTGTGGGGTTTGAAACTACGGCCCCGACGGCGGCGGCTACGGTGCTGGCGGCTGAGCAGCAGGGGATAACGAATCTTTATATGTTGTCGGCGCAAAAACTGGTGCCGCCAGTGATGGAAACGCTTTTAAATGATGAGGAAGTCCATGTGGACGGCTTTATTCTGCCGGGGCATGTGTCGGTAGTTACGGGGACAGGCGTCTATGAGCCGGTTATCAGCAAATATCATGTGCCTGGTGTGGTCACTGGTTTTGAACCGCTGCAGATTTTGCGAGGGCTTTACCGGCTGGTGCAGCAGGTCGTCAAGGGTGAGGCTAAGGTGGAAAATGAGTACACCGATGTGGTAAAAGCCGAAGGCAATCCTGTATCCATGGCGATTACCAACAGAGTTTATGAACCTTGTGATACAGGCTGGCGCGGCATGGGAATTGTGCCTTTGTCGGGGCTGAAGATGAAGGCGGAATATGCCCGTTTTGATATTGAGCAGGTACTGCCGCTGGCCGTGGAGACGGTGACGAAAAAGACGGCCTGCCGCTGTGGTGAGGTGCTCAGGGGCATAGTTACGCCGCAGGAGTGTCCGCTCTTTGGCAAGGCCTGTGTGCCTACGCATGCTATCGGGCCGTGTATGGTGTCAGTGGAAGGTGTATGTGCGGCCTGGTATAAATATGGTCAGGGGAGGTTTGAATATGGCAAATGATAGGGTAACCCTGGCGCATGGGGCCGGCGGCAAAGTGAGTCAGGAATTGATGGAGCAGGTTATTTTGCCGGCTTATGGCAATCCGGTGCTCAATACCCTGCATGATGGGGCATTGGTGAATATGGCAGGTGAAGTGGCGTTCACCACGGATTCCTATGTGGTGCAGCCACTGTTTTTTGCCGGGGGCAATATCGGTAAGCTGGCGGTCTGTGGTACGGTAAATGACTTGTCAATGACAGGGGCAGTGCCGCGGTATTTGTCGGTGGGGATGATTATTGAAGAAGGGTTCCCCATCAAAGACCTGCAGACCATTGTCCAGACGATGCGCGCTATGGCAGATGAGGCTGGTGTGGTTATTGCTACGGGGGATACCAAGGTAGTGGAAAAGGGCAAGGCCGATGGTATTTTTATCAATACTGCCGGGATTGGTGATAAGATTCCCGGGACGGATATCAGTCCGCTGAATGTTAAGCCGGGCATGAAGGTTATTTTGTCGGGCTTTATCGGTGACCATGCGGCGGCCATTATGGCCGGGCGGCATAATATCAGCCTGCCGGAGAGTGTCAGGACGGACTGTGCGCCGCTTAATAAGATGACCAAAGCGATGCTTGAGGCGGCACCGGATATCGCTGTTATGCGTGACCCCACCCGGGGCGGTGTGGCAGCCGTGCTCAATGAAATTGCGGCGGCCTCGCAGTGCGGTATTTTGATAGATGAGGACGAGATTCCCATTCATCCTGAGGTGCAGGGTGTTTGTGATATGCTGGGCTTTGACCCGTTGTATCTGGCGAATGAGGGCAAGTGCGTGGCGTTTGTGCCGGCTGAAAGTGCGGAAAAGGTGCTGAAGGCTATGCGGACAAGTCCCTACGGGCAGGCGGCCAGGATTATCGGTGAAGTGACGGCTGAGGCGCCGGGAACCGTAGGCCTGCGGACAGCTATCGGCGGTATTCGCGTGGTGGATATGCCGCTGGGGAATATCGTGCCGCGAATTTGTTAATGTACACCGTGGGGCGGAGGCAGTTGTTCTGTTGCGCTGCGGCGCAGACCAACCGCCTCCGCCCCACTCCGTGCTACATCTATTTATTCGTGGTACGATGTGAGTTCGAGCCTAAAGAGCCCCGGCCGCCAGACGGTACTATCTTATACTGCCTAGTTGTTAAGCGAACCTCTCTCAAAACTTGCATGAAGATGGCTTTTTCGCTATAATGAACCGTGTTTGGAAGAGATTGATTTGATAATTATAGAAAGAAGCGAAATAGATGAAAATTGGGCGGATTTTGCCGTTGGTGGCAGGTTTGTTACTGTGGGGGAGTGTCAGCGTTTTTGCTGAGGATATGCAGTTTGTGGACGCGATAGGGCCTACGGGGTATTATGTGGACGTAGACTCCATTGGCTATACGCAGACGGTGGAAATGCTGCCGGATAATCAGCAGAAACAGTACGAACTGGTGCAGGCCCGGGTGGCGGTGATTAAAGCACGCACCAACCGCCGTTATATCTATTGGATGCAGTTCAACAGGGAAAAGCTGGTATATCGCATTTTATCTTCCAAGGTACAGGTTTATGATACCAAGGAAATAGTGGAAGAAAATAATATACCGACACCGGAGTTCCCGTTTGTAGAAACCTCTCCGATGCAGACGGTTGTGAATTTTATTTACGAACAGCCGCGTAAATAATTGCTGGAAATCTCCCCCAAACCTGGGGGAGATTTCTGCTATGCAGAATGGAGGCTATTATGACAGAAATAGATGTGCTAAAAAAAGATACGGCCTATTTGTCGATTATTTCCAATACGGTGCTGGTCCTGTTAAAACTCATTGTCGGCATTTGGGGGGGCGCGGTGAGTCTGATTTCGGAGGCGCTGCATTCCAGTGTGGATTTGCTGGCCTCCCTGATTGCCTTTTGGGCTGTGAAAAAGTCTGTCACGCCGCCGGATATGGAGCATGATTATGGCCACGGCAAGTTTGAAAATCTGTCGGCGGCGGTGGAGGCGCTGCTTATCGTCGCTGCGGCCGGCGGCATTGTCTATGAGGCTGTTGAGCACATGGGGCAGGAAAAATTGCCGGCTATGCTCGAGTTGGGCGTGCTCATTATGCTGGTTTCCATTGTCATCAACCTTTGGGTATCGCAGCGGCTGATAAAGGTGGGACGCATGACGGACTCGCAGGCGCTGGAGGCCGATGGGCTGCATTTGCGCGCTGATGTCTGGACTTCTGTAGGCGTTATGCTGGGGCTGGTGCTTATGAAGTTTACCGGCTGGGCCTGGCTGGATGGTGTCATTGCTATTGTGGTGGCGGTGATAATCTTCCGCGAAGGCTGGAAAATGGTGGTGTCATCGACTTTGGAACTTACGGATGTCAGCCTGCCGGAGGAACAGGAAAGCCGGATTATGGCCATCATTGACGCTGTGCCGGAGGTCGTGGGCTGCCATTGCCTGCGCACACGCAAATCAGGTTCCTATAAGCTGCTCGACGTTCATGTACTCTTTAACGGCAATATGCATTTGTCACATGTGCATGCCATTTGTGACGAGCTCGAGGACCAAATCCGGGCGGAGTTTGGTTCGTTTGATATCCTCATACATCCCGAGCCGGCAGGTATTCATGCCCCGGAAACGAAGGAAAGCCAGTATGAAAATGCAAAAAAACCGGCAGAAATTGAAGAATCTTAATTAGATTTTAACGATATCACGCTAAAATGTGATAGAATAGAAACCGTGATAATAACAAGATTGGGGGAACTAGTCTATGAAATTCCGTAAAATATGTGCGATGATGCTGTCGGCCCTGCTGGTGGTATCCTCTTTGGGCGTCGCCAGTGCCCAGACACCGGAAACCGTACAGGCCAAGCTGGGGGCAGTAGAAAAGGATACCTATGGTGTGGAACAGACGGGCGCACTGCTCGACCGTATCAACAAGCTGGAAAAGGATTATATCGGCAGCCACCGCAGCGGCAGCATGATGGCCCGGGTGGACGCTCTCTATGATGATGTTTATACCAACAGCACGACGCCGTCTATCCTGGCGCAGCTGAACGCTGTAGAATGGAACATTTCCCATGAAGTCAGCATGAACTCTGTGGAAAAGCGTCTTGCTGATATGGAAATGACCATCGATGGCAAGACCACGGAAGGTACGTATAAAAAACGTATTTCCAAGTTGTCCAAAGCCTCTTTCGGTGCAGTAGAACTGCCGTTGCAGCAGGTTATTGTTCCGAAAAATACCTTGATTAAGGTAGCACTGGTAGACCCGGTTAACACCAAGAACCTGAAAAAAGGCGATGTTATCCGCTATAAGGTTGCCAGTGATGTTATTGTTGATGGCAAGCTGGTTTTCGCCAAGGGTGAGCCGGGTGACGGTACGGTGCTGAAGGTAAAGCAGGCCAGAAACTTTGGCCGTGATGCGGAACTGGAAATTGACTATAAGCAGACGAAATCTATCGATGGCACTTATGTCAGCACCTTCATGGGTGAAGAATCCAAGGAACAGATGAAGAGCATGGCCATGGCTGCCGGTGCCAGCCTGGCTGGTATCATTATCCTTGGGCCTATCGGCGTAATCGGTGGTGCTTTTGTGAAGGGCAAGAATATCGACCTGCCGGCCGGTACGGAATTCTACATTCAGACGAAAGCGGATACGCAGCTGTTTGGCGTAGTTACCACGGCGGAATAAAAGTAAATGAGTTTTAGGCAGTGTTGGCAGAAGGGAGCTGACACTGCCTTATTTATTATTAGTGGCATAATGACGTGGTTGTGCTCCGTGTTATATTGACTTTAGATTATGTCAGGTGTAAAATAATTGATATAATCAACTTAAATTTAATTGTGTAGTAATATAGGGGAAAATTGCGAAGGAGGATTCATAATGGATGAATTTGTGAATTGGGGACGCTGGTTTTCGATTTTGCACCGCCGTTCACAGTTGTTTGTGGTGGAAGCTTGTCAGAAGTATGGCCTGACCTTTTCCGAATACTGTATGCTGATTCGGCTTTACGACCGTGAAGGCTCGAAGCAGGACGAGCTGGCGGCTATGCTGTATCTGGATAAGGCCGTGGTGACCCGTACGATAAATATGCTGGTGGATAAGGGCTTCATTGTCCGGCAGGCTGACGAACAGGATAAGCGCGTCCGCCGTATCTATATGACGGAGTACGGCCGCGCGCAGTATGAGTACCTGCGCAGCATTATTCAGGGCTGGGTTGATTATCTGGTTAAGGATATGGCTCCTGCGGAGGTCAGGGAATTATTTGAGGGATTCCATAAGCTGGTGGACAGAGCCTGTGAGGCTGACATTGTCGAGCTGGCTAAGCACTTGCCGGAGGGAGGCGAGCGGCGTGAAAAATTATAAGTTGCTGGCAGTAACGGCTGTATCCCTGGCACTGCTGCTGGGCGGCTGCGGCAGTCAGCCCCAGACAGCAGATAAGCCTTTGCTGGTGAAGACCCAGCAGGCCGGGATGGGGACGCAGGCACAGGCAGGCTCGTATTCGGGGACGGTCAAGGGTCGTTATGAAACGAATATGTCCTTTCAGGTCGGGGGGCAGATTATCGCGCGTAATGTGCAGGTCGGCAGCCGGGTCAGAGCCGGGGACGTGCTGATGGTCATTGATGGGCGTGACGTTATCCAGCAGTCCAATCAGGGTGATGCTCAGGTGGCTTCGGCACGGGCGCAGCTTGATTTAGCCAAGCGCAATCTGGGACGCTATACCCAGCTGTATCGGGAAAACGCTGTGTCCAGATCTACGCTTGACCAGTATCAGGCCAATTACGATGCAGCCTTTGCTGCCTATCGCAGCGCGTTGGCGCAGCAGGCTCAGGGGCATAATGCCATGGGGTACACCAATCTGACCGCCGGAGCCAACGGTGTAGTGTCGGCTATATCTGCCGAAGAGGGGCAGGTAGTGGCGGCCGGTCAGACGGTGCTGACCTTGGTGCAGTCCGGCGAAATGGAAGTCGAAATCAACGTGCCGGAAAAGCGGGTGGCAGAGCTGTCTTTGGGCATGCCCGTATCGGTGAGTTTTTGGGCCTTGGAGGGCCGGACTGACGGCACAATCCGGGAAATATCGCCCATGGCCGATGCCGTGACCCGTACCTATCGGGTACGCATTACCCTGCCGGAGCCGCCGGAGGGAATGCAGCTGGGCATGACGGCCAGCGTCAGCATAAAAACTGCCGATGACAGTATGGCGGCAGGCGCAGTTCTGCCGCTTTCGGCCATTTTCCAAAACGGCGACAACCCCGAAGTCTGGGTAGTTGGCGATGACAAAACTCTGACGGCCAAGCCTGTCAAGGTGGAAAGCTTTGGGGATGATACCGTCAGGGTGACAGGGCTGAATGGCAGTGACCTTGTAGTAGTGGCAGGCGTACATAAACTTCATGCCGGCCAGACGGTGAGGACGGAGGGTGACTAATGCGCAATCTTACAGAGGTCTCCCTGAATAATCGTATTCTCATATGGTATTTCATCGCGGTTGTGGCCTTAGGCGGTATCGTGGCCTATTTCAAACTGGGGCGTATGGAAGACCCGCAGTTTACTATTCGTCAGATGGTGATTACCGCAGCATGGCCCGGCGCCACGGCTGAGGAAATGCAGGAGCAGGTCACGGACAAGCTGGAAAAACGCCTGCAGGATACGCCGCATTTAAAAAATATAAAAAGTGAAAACCGCCCCGGGCAGACAGTTATTTATGTGGGACTGGACAATGACATCCCCAAGGAAGATATCAGACCTGTCTGGCGCGATGTGCGGAATTTCTGCGAGGATGTGAAGCGGAACCTGCCCGAGGGTGTATACGGCCCTTATTACAATGACCGGTTTGATGATGTTTATGGCACTATTTATGCCGTTACCGGCGAGGGCTACAGCTATGAGGAACTGCGGCAGTATGCCGAAAAGACCCGGCGGCTGCTCCTGAACTGTGATTCCGTCCAAAAGGTGGAACTCATCGGTGAACAGCCCGAAAAGGTCTATGTGGAGATTGATGCGCCCAAGCTGGCTGAGCTGGGGCTGAGCCCTGAGGAAATCGGTGCCGCCCTCAAAAAGCAGAATGTGATGACGGCGGCGGCAATGGTGGATACCAATTCCAGCAATGTTTACCTGCGCCTAAACGGCAAGTACGATGATGTGCAGGCCATTGCGGAAACGCCTATCAGCGTGAACGGACGTTCCTTCCGCTTGGGGGATATAGCCAGAGTCACGCGCAAATATGCCGACCCGGCCGAGGCGAAAATGTTTTTTAACGGTCAGCCGGCCATCGGGATTGCCGTATCCATGGAAGTGGGCGGCAATATCCTTAAGCTGGGTGAAGAACTGAAAAATACAGTGACGGCTGTGCAGCAGGATTTGCCGGCCGGGATGGAAATCCAGCAGGTAGCCAATCAGGCGGAAGTGGTCAAATCCTCCATTGATGAATTTGTGGAAACTCTGCTTATCGCCATTGCCATTGTCCTCGGTGTCAGCTTCCTGTCTTTGGGCGTGCGCACCGGTATGGTGGTGGCCTGCTGCATACCTTTGGTGCTTTGCGGCGTTTTTGTCTTCATGTACATGGCAGGCATTGACCTGCACAAGGTGTCCCTGGGGGCGCTTATTATCGCACTGGGGCTGCTGGTGGATGATGCCATCATTGCGGTAGAAATGATGAGTGTGAAGCTGGAGGCCGGCCTGAACCGGACAGAGGCTGCCTGTTATGCCTTCAATGCCACCGCCAAACCCATGCTTACAGGAACGCTTATCACCTGTTCCGGTTTTATCCCCGTGGCCTTTGCCAAGGGCATGGCCAACGAGTTCTGTAAGGCGTTGTTCCCAGTTATCGGTGTGGCTTTGGTGCTGTCATGGATAGTATCGGTTATGGTAGCGCCGCTGCTGGGGACTTATATGATAAAGGTGACACCGCATGCTGAGCAGGAGCGCGCAGGTGCTTCCTATCAGGATAAGTTTTATGCTGTGTTCCGTAAGCTGCTGGAGGTTTTTCTGGCATATCGGAAAACAGTGCTGGGGGCGACGGCAGCCATATTTATTCTGTCATTGGTGATGATGCCCCACATACGGCAGGAATTTTTCCCCTCCTCCACCCGGCCGGAAATCATTTTGACAATGAAGCTGCCGGAGGGGTCATCAAAGGCTGCCACACAGCAGGCCGCTGACCGTATGGCTGCATTTTTGCAGCGCCATGAGGACTTGCTGGATAATTATTCCTATTATGTCGGCAAATATGTACCGCGTTTTGTCCTGACCGTTGACCCCAAAGCGGCAGCTGATAACGTGAGCCAGTTCGTCATGGTGACCAAGGATGTGAAATCCCGGGAAAAGCTGGCCGCAGCGTTAAAAGAGGCCACTGTGGATGAATTTGCCGATGTGCAGACAAAACTGCAATACATTCAGACCGGCCCCCCGGAAGATTATCCGGTGATGCTGCGCGTCACAGGGTATTCCATGGAGCAGGTCAAGGAACTTGCCCACAAGGTAGAGGCTATTGTGGCTGCTGACAGCAATAACTACAATGTCAATCTGGACTGGGACGACAAGAGCAAGGTAGTAAAGATTGAGCTTGATAAGGATAAGCTGCGTGCCATGGGGCTTAATGTTCAGGCTGTGAAGCAGATGATTTACACCGAGATTACCGGAGCCGCGGCAGCCCAGTTTTATACCGGTGACAGAACGCTGGATATCACTCTGCGGCTGGCGGTGCAGGACAGGGATGATTTGAGCGAGCTGGGCAAACTGCCTATTTACATGGGCAGTGCCGGTTATGTGACTTTGGAGCAGATAGGCAAGATTTCCTACGGCGCAGAGGAGGGCTTTATCAAGCGGTACAATCTGATGCCGGCGATTATGGTACAGGCCGACATCAAGAGCGGCACGGCGAACGATGCCACGAAAAAAGCCTTTGAGGCGACCAAGGAACTGAGGAAAGATTTGCCTCTGGGCTACAACATTGAGGCGGCCGGGGCTTTGTCCGATAGCGCAGATTCCCTGCATTACCTCATGCAGCCTGTACCGGCGATGCTTTTCGTCATTATGACCCTGCTGATGTTCCAGCTGGGCAGCATAAAACAGATGCTGCTGACCCTGCTGACAGCGCCCTTAGGGCTTATCGGCGTGGTCTGGGGCATGCTTATTACGGATTCTGTTATGGGGTTTGTGGCAGAGCTGGGAATTTTGGCGCTCTTTGGGATGATAATCCGCAATTCGGTTATCCTCATTGACCAGATAAAGCAGCATATCGCCGCCGGGGAAACGCCCTATGATGCGGTGGTGGATTCAGCGGTCCTCCGCTTCCGTCCCATTATGCTGACGGCAGCTGCCGCCATTCTGGGCATGCTGCCCTTGATGGCCAGCACCTTCTGGGGGCCGATGGCGGTAGTCATTGCCAGCGGCCTGCTGGTGGCGACCATCCTGACCCTGCTGGTCTTGCCGGCTATGTATGCCGTGGCGTATAAAATCCCTTATAAAGAGTAAAGGGAAAATGACTGCGTGAACAGTAGTATGTAGTTTTTCTTGTGTTTTCCGCTGTGTGGTGCTATAATATGGGCATACGGAGAACAATGGGTTTAGAAAAATCCCCTGCGAGTGCGATTCGCAGGGGATTTTTTGCGCCTGTTCGCTATTAGTGGTTCAGCCAGTAGTTAAAAAGTGCTACTAAAATTCCCACAACCAGCGGAACTAAGACGTTCCAAAGTAATTTGGAGAACAATGGGGTTCACCTCCTTTCACAAGGAGATGAGTATATTATACATCAATTGTAAATAGGCTTAAAGCAAATCGTATATGAGTTTGCCAATAAGAATGGTGGTCATACAGATAAAGAGGGGGCGTACATACCCCACGCCTTTTTTCAGGGCCATATTGGCACCGCAGTAGGCACCGGCAATCATAGACAGACCCATGGGCAGGGCATAGGCGAAATTGATTTGTCCCAGATAGCCGAAGAACAATACGGCGGAAATGTTGCTGGCAAAGTTTAGTGTCCGGGCATTGGCAGCGGCACCAATGAAGTCAAAGCCTATAAGCAGCAGGGCAAAGAGCATAAAGGAACCGGCGCCGGGGCCGAAGAACCCGTCATAAAAACCCAGCGAAAAAGCTACCAGACCGGACAGCAGCAGCATTTTCCGGGAAAGGCCGGTGTATTTGTTTTCCTTGCCCCAATCTTTTTTACAGATACTGTAGATGAGGACGGCGGCCAGCATGACGACGACCAGCGGGCGGAGAATAGCTGTCGGCAGCAGCTGTACAGTCAGCACGCCGAGGGCGGAGCCGATAAAAGAGAGGGGGAAGAGGCGGCGCATTAAGTAACCATCGACCTTGCCGGAGCGGACAAAGGTGATGAAACTGGTCAGGGCACCCAGAACGGCCGCTCCCTTGTTGGTGCCTAAAGCCGTAACCGGCGGCAGTCCTGTCCAGAGCAGCGCCGGGACGGAGATAAGACCGCCGCCGCCGACCACCGAGTCGATAAAAGAGGCCATAAAGCCGAAGAACAGCAAAAAGGCCAACGTGTTTATATCCAATAATTCCATATATCCATTCCTCCTGCATTATAACGCCGTTGTTCCAGTTTTGCCATAGGCAAAACTTCCTCTTGGCGTTTCCCTAAAGGACTAGCTTCGCTTCGCAACGAGGCGGGAGATATGCTCCCACCTGCTGAGGTGGGGGACATTTTCTTGCCTCGTTATAGAATACTACGGAGCGGACAGTACTGGCAATAGGTTTATGAGGATACATTCTGACAGATCTGACATGATTTAAATTTTTTTCAATTGTAATCTTGACAAACTGCGATATAACGGGTAGACTAAATTATGAAATTGGTTTCACATTTTAATTACAGAACTTATAAGTTAGAGTGAGGAATTGTTTAGGAGATAAGAAAGAAGGAGGTTCTCTCATGAAGGATATTCGCTTGGACAGCCCGTTAAAGGGTGACCTGGTAGCTTTGAGTGAGGTTAATGACCCTGCTTTTGCCAGCGGTGCCATGGGCTTTGGTGCTGCGGTAAAGAATCCGGAGGGTAAGGTTTACGCACCGGTAGATGGTGAAATTACGGTGATGTTTGACACGAAACACGCTATTGGTGTACGTGGCAGCAATGGTGAAGAAGTGCTCATTCATGTGGGCCTGGATACGGTAAAACTGAATGGCGAACATTTCACTGCGCACGTTGAGCAGGGCGCACAGGTGAAAAAAGGCCAGCTGTTGCTGGAATTTGATGTTGAGGCCATCAAGGCTGCCGGTTATGATGTGACTACGCCGGTGGTGGTTACGAACTCCAGCGAATTCGGCAAGATTACCATTGCGCTGGGAGATGTGGAGATTTCCTCCGGGGATGCTCCGGCAGAGGCCAAAGCTGCTGCGGTGACGGATGATGCTGAATATGCTGACCTGCCTGATGAAGTCAGGGTGGCAAAGCTGATTGAAAAATATGTGGGCGGCATGGGCAATGTCCGCAATGCCGAGCATTGTGCAACGCGCCTGCGTCTTATCATCAATGATATGTCCAAGGTTGATGAGAAAGCCATTGAGAATATTGACGGCGTTAAAGGCCAGTTCTTTGCCGCTGCGCAGTATCAGATTATTTTAGGTACCGGTTTTGTCGACAAGGTATTTGCTGAGTTTACGAAGGGTACTAATTTCACGGGCACCAGCAATAAGGAAGAGGCCTATGCGCAGATGACGCCGCTGCAGAAGATTTCCCGTACGCTGGGTGACGTATTCGTACCTATCATTCCCGTACTGGTGGCCACAGGTTTGTTCATGGGTCTGCGCGGTGCAGCTCAGAGCCTGGGCGTAGAGTTCAGCCCCAATGTGCTGCTGCTCAGCCAGATTCTGACGGATACGGCCTTCATCTTCCTGCCGGCACTGGTTTGCTGGTCTACGATGAAGCGTTTCGGCGGTACGCCGGTTATCGGTCTGGTTCTGGGCCTCATGCTGGTAGGTCCTCAGCTGCCTAACGCCTGGGCAGTTGCCGGTGGCGATGTTAAGCCGATTCCGATGGATATTCTGGGCATGACTGTTGGTATCGTTGGTTATCAGGGGTCGGTTCTGCCGGCACTGGTACTGGGTATCTTTGCCGCCAAGTTGCAAAAGGCCTTGAAGACGATTGTTCCCGATATTATTGACCTGATTGTTACGCCGTTTGTCACGCTGTTTGTTTCCATGATTCTGGGTATTCTCATCATCGGGCCCATCATGCACGCCCTGGAAACGACGATTTTTGGTGCTGTTTCCGCATTCCTGCAGATGCCCATGGGCATTGGCGGTTTCATCGTCGGCGGCTTGCAGCAGGTAATCGTAGTATTTGGTGTTCATCATGTGTTTAACGCTTTGGAAGTACAACTGCTGGCTACGACGCATGTTAACCCCTTCAACGCTATCATCACCGGTGCTATCGTGGCTCAGGGTGGTGCAGCTGTAGCTGTTGCCCTGAAAACGCAGAACCCGAAAAAACGCGCACTGTACATTTCCTCGGCTGTTCCGGCTTTCCTGGGAATTACGGAACCGGCAATCTTCGGTATCAACCTGCGTTTCATGAAACCCTTCCTTTATGGCCTGGTTGGCGGCGCTTGCGCTGGCGGTGTAGCAAGTTTCCTGCATCTGGCTGGTACGGGCATGGGCATTACGGTAATTCCGGGCACGCTGCTCTATCTTGACCGTTTGGTTGAATATGTGCTTGTAAATCTTATCGGCTTTGGTGTGGCTTTTGGTCTGACCTTTACGTTCTTCAAGCCGGAAGAATAAGAATCGGGGCTGTTGCACTAAGCAATTTCACTACGATACCTAGTGAAGAAAATTCATCTTCAATACTAGATATTGTGGCAAAATGCTTACGTGCAACAGCCCCTTTTGTTTAATACGGTTGGTGTGGTACGGAGTGCGTGGTGCTAAGGCGGCGCGGTCAGGGAGCTTTCCCCACTTCGCTGTGCCAGCCGGCTAAAATAAAATTTTGCCTTTTAATTAAGCATCTAAACGGGCTTAAACTCGCTGCGCTCAGACAACAGCCCTGTTTAGATGGGGCTATGGTGGGCAAAATTTTATTTCTTAACGCCAGCCGGCAAAAGCTGCGCAGGGAAAACTCCCTGACCGCGCCTTGGGCCAGTGGCCACTGGCCCTCGCGCTAGTGTACTTATCATTTAGTAAATATGTTATAATAATAGCAATAGTTTTATTGGTAAGCAAAAGGCGCAAGTCTGAGCGGCCCAGGCCGCGTCAATGACATCGAACAAATAATGCGTACTATCAAAACAAGGAAGGTGACAATAATGGAAAAATTTGACAAAAAAGCAATAGACGAACAGGTCAGAGCCGGTTTCCCACTGGAACACCGCTGGCACAATAAATTTCATTTGGAAATGCCTTTTGGCCTGATAAATGACCCGAATGGTCTGGCCTTCAGTGATGGCAAGTACCATATTTTTTTCCAGTGGAATCCCCTGGGCTGTGAGCATAAAAACAAATGCTGGGCTCATACGGAAACCCGTGATTTCATTCACTATGCTGTGCCGCAGCTGGCTATGTGGCCGTCTGATGAACACGATAAGGACGGCTGTTATTCCGGTTGTGGTACGGTGGAAGACGGTCAGCTGCGTGTTCTCTACACCTGCAACCGCAAGGAGGACGGCGTACGGATTCCGGCTCAGCGCTTTGGCAGCTATAAGGGCGGACAGGTAAAGAAGGAAGAAATTATCGTGGCCGACAAGGCAGAAGGTTATACAGGTCATTTCCGTGACCCGTATATCTTCACGCGCCGGGGCAAGCGTTACTTCATTATCGGGGCGCAGCGTGAGGCTGATGAAACAGGCACAGTGCTTATTTATGAAGAAGGTGCTGAGGGCTGGAAATGCCTGGGCGAGGTACAGAACCGTCTGGGTGAATTCGGCTATATGTGGGAATGTCCGAATCTGGTGCAGTTTGGCAGCTATGATGTGCTGATTTTCTGTCCGCAGGGCTTGGACGAACGCGCCTTTGATCGGCAGAATATCTATCAGGCCGGCTATATTGCAGGTCATTTATCACTCGACAGCATGGATATGATGCAGCATACCAAGTTCCAGGAACTGGATAAGGGCTTTGATTTTTATGCACCGCAGGTGCTCAGCCATGAAGGCCGGCAGCTGCTCTTTGGCTGGATGGGGATGCCGGATAAGGACGGCGAATATCCCACCAAGGAACAGGGCTGGATGTACAGCCTGACCATGCCCCGGGAACTGCGCCTGCGTCAGGGACATATTTACTCACGTCCGGCCCGGGAAATGAAGGACCTGCGCATTCAGGAAACCGCCGTGGAAATGGAAAGCGAGGCCCTGACGGAAATCGCGCGGCCGTTGTTTGATGGCTCGGAAATCTTGCTCGATATCGAAATGGGCGCGGCCAATGAATTGGTAGTGGCTCTGAAATATGGTACGGAAAGCCTGCTGTTCATTTATGACAGACGGGCGCAGACCATGTCGATTGACCGCAATGGCATGCGCAATGGCGGCCGTGGCATTCGCCGCTTTAAACTCTTTGCCGATACCAAGCTGTTCCTGCAGATATTTGTCGACAAGACGGCGGTGGAGGCGTTCTTCCAACACGGGGAAGAGGCTGCCAGCATATTGGTGTTCCCGGAAAAGAACATTAAGCCGGAGCTGCAGGTCACGGCCGATGGGGAAATGATGTCCCTGAGCGGCAAGATTTGGGAGCTGGACGGCTACTGGTACAGATAAAAAAATATAGTAATAAATAGTAATAAGCCCCAGAAACCTGAGTTTCTGGGGCTTATTACTGTCAGAAAGTGGCTGGGGAAGCCACGCACGTCAGTTGTTTACTGCGCGATCTTCAAAAATAGCCTTAAGCGGAATTCGTCTAATACGTTCGAAGGGGATTGACTCAAACGAGTAACGAAGATCTAAATACGCATCGGATCGATTAAAGATTACTTTTTTTAAGGGAAATTTAGAAGTCCTCTTTATACGATTGATGTAATGCTGCGCATCTTCCGCTGAAAAGGTGCCATTTTCGATAATAACGCGGACGTTATCGACTATCATGGGGAAACACCTCCAACAAGAAAATCCTGGCAAAGCCGGCCGATTGGGGATTATCAGGGAAAGACCGTCAGTGCCCTTTGTTGTTAGCGAAGCAAAGGAAATAGAGTAAATCTTAACAACTCGATATACAGTATACACTATGATTAAAACCTTGTGAAGTAGCAAAAGTTACCAATATTGACCAAAAGTCCCAATATATATGGAATTATTCCCAGTAGTCGAAGGTTAGATGAGAATCTCGCCCGATTTTGACAGTTTTTGACGTTTTTTAGAGCATTTTTAGCAATAAGTGCTGATGATATCGCCATAAAAAGAGTATTTATGAAAATTATAACGCCGTTGTTCCAGTTTTGCCATAGGCAAAACTTCCTCTTGGCGTTTCAACGAGGCGGGAGATATGCTCGCCACCTGCTGAGGTGGGGGACATTTTCTTGCCTCGTTATATAGGCCCTAATCAGCAGTAAATGATTAGGACCTTTGGGACATTAACTATGATATTGTTATTTGAGAACTTTGCTGTACCAGATAGACATGTGCAGGAATGTGATATACATGAGCAGCTCTGCCAGTTCCTCCATGGTTTCGCCTTCGCTGCCTTCCAGCATCCAGGCATGGTCACCGGCTGTGGACAGCAGGGCGCAGATGACAGCAATGATGAAAAACGCCGTAGGACGCTGAACTGCCAGCAACTTACGCCAGGGAATATGACGAATGAAGGCGTAGAGCAGCAGGAGCATGTATATGCCCAGGAAAACGTAAATGGCCGTATGGAAGGGGAAATCCTTCATGGCGATGAATTCCGGGCCATGGCTGCCCATGTGAGTGGGGAAAAAGACGCGGCCGTAGGAAAGTTCGCGCAGCCCGAGCAGGAACAGGAAAGCCGCGGCGGTGTAGAATACCTTGCTGTAGGCAGGATTTTGACGAGCTGCGATGATATTGTAAGCGACGCCTAAGAGCAGTGCCACAACCTGTGCATTCTCGATAGGGCCGTTTTCCCATGCAACCCATTCGGGCAGGACATCGCTGACGGGAATTATGGCCAACAGGTACAATATGCTGATAACCAGCGCCGCTTTTAAGGGATAGCTGGTGTTGGGAAATTGCTTAAACAATTTAAATATACCTCCAATAATAGTCAAAAAATGCTATAATATTACATATCTTAATTTAGCAGATATGTATGGCAAAAGCAATAGTACTGCATTGACAACCGGGGAGGTTATTGGTTTGCGTATCGTAGTGGTGGGCGCAGGAAAGCTGGGCTATAGTATAGCGGAGCTTTTATCAAAGGAACAGTTTGACGTGGTGGTAATCGACCAGGACGAAAGCCAGCTCGAGGCAGCAAAGAATACTCTGGACGTGCTGACCATTGCGGCCAATGGTGCCAGCCCCATAACGATGGCTGACCCTGATGTACGGGATGCGGATATCCTCATTGCGGTGACAGCCAGTGATGAAGTCAATATGGTGGCCTGTATTTTGGCCAAGAAACATGGGATAAAACATACTGTGGCCCGTATCAGGGATATGAAATTCATGTCTGAGGCCAAGGATTATCTTAAAAAGAATTTTGATATTGACCTGATGCTGAATCCGGAGCTGATAACGGCCAACGAAATAAACCGCATTCTCATGACGCCGGCGGCGCTCGATGTGGAAGATTTTGCCCACGGCAAGATACGTCTGTTTGAAACGAAGATTCAGCGCAAGTCCTCCATTGCCGGGATTCCCTTGAAGGATATTCAGCTGCCCAAGGGAGTGCTGGCCGGAATGATTTTCCGGGACAAGCGCATGATTATTCCTCACGGTGAAGATTCCCTGCAGCCGCATGACAATGCGTATTTTATCGGGATTCCGGAGGAAATAGAAAAGTTCAGCCAGAAATTTGTCCAGCGTGATGCCCGTAAATTGCACCGTGTGCTGATTATCGGTGCCGGCCGGGCCGGCCGGGCTTTGGCACAGCTGCTTGACAGTCAGGACGTGCATGTCAAAGTCATTGACCATGACCGGGAACGCTGTCAGCTGGTGGCGGCCATGCTCAAAAAGGGCATAGCCATCTGCGGTGATGGCACGGATATTGATTTGCTGGTGGAAGAAGATGTAGCTCATGCCGATGTGGTGGTGTGTCTGACTGAGGATGATAAGCTGAACCTTATGCTGGCATTGCTGGCCCGTCATTTATCCGGCAACCGGACCAAAACGGTGGTGCGCGTGTCCCGTAATGAATACGTGGAACTGATGGAAAAAGTCGGGGTGAATATAGTTTTGTCCACCCGGCTGTTGTCAGCCAGTGAAGTGCTGGCTTTTGCCCGGCGCGGCGGCGTAGTGTCGGTATCCTTGCTGGAAGGGGCCAAGGCTGAGGCCGTGGAGGTCATTGTCCAGGAGGGGGCGCCGGTGGCCGGCAAAAAGCTCATGGACGTGAAACTGCCTAAGGAATGTCTGGTTTGTGCCTATGTACGTGGTACGGAGGCGCAGATTCCTAATGGTAATACCGTGCTGCTGCCTGGTGACAGAACAATTCTCTTCATACAAACGAAATTCTCACAACAGGTCATCAAATACTTCAAAGGGAAGGAATAAATGTGAGCCGTTTAGGACATACCGCTGTGCAGCGGGAACAGGGGCTGGAACTTTTTTGGCTCTTGATGGGGCAGATAGCGATAATGATGGGGGCCGCCATGTGCGTGCCCCTGATAGCTGCGCTTATCTGGCATGAGCCGGAGGCGTGGCTGTTTGTGCTGCCAGCACTGTTTTCCTATGGACTGGGGCGGAAAATGATTAACCTGGGCAGTTCGGAGGAACGGGGCCGTCAGCTGACAATCCGGGAGGGTGTTTATTTTACCACTTTTGTCTGGCTGCTGATGGCGTTTATTGGCCTGATGCCGTATCTCGGTTCGGGAATCTTTCCCGGATTCAGCGGTGCATTTTTGGAGACGGTCGCAGCCCTGACCACCACCGGCATGTCCTGCCTGCCCTTTGACCGGGGGGATATTCTGCCCCGGTCATTTATCCTGTGGCATAGTATAATGAGCTGGCTGGGAGGTCTGACTTTTGTCATTGTCATGGTGACGGTGCTGCCGCAGATAAGCGGCTGTTTTGGCCTGACACTTTCGGCCCGGCAGTCGATTTTCTTTAGTCCGGTCTGGAACAAAATGGCTCAGTCGGCCCGGCAGGGAACTACGGTTTATGTGGCCTTGACCGTGTTGGCGGCCGGGCTCTATTATCTGGCCGGCTTAAATCCTTTTGAGGCGTTGCTGCGGGCTTTGATTTCCCTGTCTTCCGGCGGCAGTGCCTCCGTCTATGACTTCATTGACTATGATAACCCCAGCCTGGAACTGGCGGCCGGGGTGGCCATGCTCCTGTCGAGTATGAGCCTGCTGCTGGTATGGAAGGCGTGGAAACTGAAAAGCCTGGGCTTGCTATTGCGCGATACGGAAATCAGGTTCTTTTTGCTGTTATTTGCCGTTTTTGGCACAATGGTGTCTGTACACCTGTGGGCGGCCGGCCAGTATGGGCTGGCAGACAGCCTGCGTTATGGTTATTTTGCAGTGCTGTCCTTTATGTCAACCAATGGTTTTGTTTCGGCTCCCTTCTGGCTGTGGCCGTCCTTTGACCGTTACGTCCTGTTTATGCTGGTATTTGTCGGCGGCTGTATCGGGGCTACGGCCGGCGGCCTAAAGGTCATGCGCCTGCTGGTGCTGCTGCGGCTGGCCTGGACAGAGCTGCCCCGGACATTGCACCCCCGTATGGTAACGGTGGTAAGAGTGGACGGTCTGCCGGTGCCGGATAAGATAGTGGGGCGCATACTGGCGTTTTTCTACCTGTATATTACGGTGTTTATTGTCTTTTCGCTGGTACTGTCCCTGTCGGGCATCAATCTCCTGCAGGCTATGGGCGTAGCGGCTGGCTGCCTCACCAGTACCGGCACTTCGGCGTCCCTGTTTGGCCTGGGCAGTCTTTATGCGCTGCCGGTCTGGGCCAAGTTTGTCTGTGCGCTGCTGATGATTATCGGCCGCGTGGAAATTTTCTCCTTCATGGTTTTATGGGGGCTGGGACGCAGTAATTTGCAAAAAAGGTGGTGAAGGAATGCAGCTGCAGGTTATATATTATGTTCTGGGCCGTTTGGTGATGGCGGAAACGCTCACCATGTTCATTCCTTTTGCCTTGGCCTTTTACTATTGGGAAAGCAGCATTCCCGGCTTTGCCATAGCTTTGGGGCTCAGCGCCTCCGTTGGGCTGGTGCTGCAATCGCATGGCCGTCCCAATGTGGATAATCTGTCCATTAGGGAGGGGATTGCCATTACCGGCCTGGGCTGGGCGCTGGCTACGGGCCTGGGTATGCTGCCTTATGTTTGCGGCGGTTATCTGAACGGGCTGGACGCGCTGTTTGAAAGTATTTCCGGCTTTACCGGTACAGGGGCGACAGTTTTTGAAACTTTGACGGGGCTGCCCAACAGCATTCTGTTTTGGCGGATGATGACGCACTGGTTTGGCGGCCTGGGCATTATCGTCATCTTTATTGCCCTGCTGCCACAAACAGGGCAGAGCTCCGTGTATATGTATAATGCGGAAACCACCGGCCCGACGCAGGACCGGGTACTGCCCCGGCTGCGGAATATGACCAAGGCCCTGTTTCAGATGTATCTGCTGTTCACCGCAGTGGCCACGGTGGTGTATGTTATCTGCGGCCTGGGCCCCTACGAGGCCTTGACGCATGCCATGAGCACCATTGGTGCCGGCGGTTTTTCCATTTATGATGAAAGTGCCATGCATTTTCAGAATCCGGCCTTTGAGTGGAGCATGACCTTTTTTATGATTCTGGCCGGCGGCAATTTTGGTCTTTACTATCGTATTTGGCAAAAAGGGCCCGGGGTAATAAAGCATAACTCGGAATTCAAGGCCTATATTTTGCTGCTGTTTACGGCTATGGTGCTGATTGGGGGCAATCTCCTGTACACCATGCCCTATTCACCCGGGGAGGCTGTGCGTTATGCAGCTTTTCAGGTGGGCTCCATTTCCACTACGGGTTTTGTGTCGGCGGATTTTGATAAATGGCCGGCCTTTAGCAAAGGCATCCTGCTGATGCTGATGATAAGCGGCGGCTGTGCCGGTTCTACAGCCGGCGGCATGAAGGTCGCGCGCGTGGTGCTGCTGGTCAAAAACACCTGGGCGGTGATGCGGCAGAAACTGGCACCACGGCAGCTGGTGGAGGTCAGAATGAATGGCAATCGCGTCAGTGAGGAAGTCCTGCTGCGTGTGGGGCAGTTCTTTTTCCTGTACATCTTTTTTATTGTCTTTTGGGCGTTTTTACTCACGCTGGACGGTCTGGAAATTTTTGATGCCATTGGCATCAGTGTAACGACTATGGGCAGCGTGGGGCCGGCTTTTGGTATTGCCGGCGCTACCTGCACTTATGCCGGCCTGTCGGTGTTCAGCAAGAGCATTTTGTGCATAGCTATGCTCCTGGGCAGGCTGGAAATGTTTACCCTGCTGGTCATGCTGACTCCGGATTTTTGGCAGAAAGGCAATCGGTGGTAATATGGATTTGATGAATAATTTCTGGGTGGCTGTCGGGGCTGTAGTCCCCTTGTTCACCCTGCTGTTTATGGGGCTGGTCATCAAGCGGCTGAAACTGATGAAGGAGGACGAGCTGGTGCATACCAACAGGATGGTCTTTACGCTGTTCTTCTTCTGTATGATGTTTTACAATATCTTTACTACGGATCTGGCTCATACCGTGCGCCCCAAGCTGATGCTCTTTGGCGGTCTGGGGGTAATCAGTGTGTTCCTGCTGGCCACGGCTCTGGTCTGCTGGAAGGAAAAGGACAACCGCAAGCGTGGCGCGATGATTCAGGCTGTCTTCCGCAGTAATTTCGTCCTCTTCGGTATTCCCATTGTGGGCAATATCTTTGGCGATACGGCACTGTCCATTCCCACGATGATGATTGCGGTAATCGTACCCATTTACAACGTGCTGGCCGTGTTTACGCTGGAAACCTTCCGCGGTGGTAAATTTGCCTTGGGCAAGATTTTACTGGGAATATTGAAAAATCCCATGATATTAGGAGCGCTGACAGCGGTGGCTTTGCGTCTGGTTGACTTTCCCGTGCCGCAGCCGGTGCTGAAGGGCATCGGGCAGGTGGCGGCTGCGACTACGCCGGTGGCGCTGATTATTTTGGGCGCGTCGTTTAAAGGCGGCAGCTTTCACAATCACCTGCCCCAGCTTATCAGCTGTGTGGGGGCGCGCCTCATTCTGGTACCGGCGGCGGCCTTAAGTCTGGCTGTCTATCTGGGCTTCCGTGATATTGAACTTGTTACCCTGCTGGCGATCTTTGCCTCGCCCTGCGCGGTGGCCAGCTTTGCCATGGCCCAGCAGATGGACAGTGATGCGGATTTAGCAGGCAACTGCGTGGTGTACACCAGCGCCCTGTCCTGCCTGACCATTTTCGGCTGGGTATTTTTCTTAAAGACAATGGGCTTATTCTGATACAGAGATTATGAAGGCAGGAGGCTTTTTGATGAAGGATTTATTGGATGTTCATACACATACATTGGCGAGTGTACATGCCTACAGCACATTACGGGAAATGATAACGGCGGCCAAGGAAAAAGGCTTGTCCCTGGTCGGTATTTCCGACCATGCCTCGGCTATGCCGGGGGCTTTCCATGAGTTCTATTTCTGCAATTTCAAGGTTATTCGCCGTGATGCCTATGGCATTGATTTACTGATGGGAGTGGAGCTGAATATCCTGGACTTTTCCGGTTCCACGGATTTGCGGCAGGAGTATCTGGACAGAATGGATTATGCCATCGCCAGCCTGCATAATCCCTGCATAAAGCCGGGCACCCGTGCGGAAAATACGGCTGCGCTTATCGGAGCCATGCAGAAACCCAAGGTGAAAATCATCGGACACCCTGATAATCCCGACTATCCTGTGGATTTTGACGCATTGGCGCAAGCGGCCAAGGAGTACCATGTACTGCTGGAATGCAACAACAGTTCCTATACCCCGGGGGGCAGCCGTCAAGGCTCCCGGGAACTGGCCGGGCAGCTATTGTCTGCCTGCCAGCGGCACAATACTATGGTCATCATGGGCAGTGACGCGCATATTGACCTTGATGTGGGCAATCACAGTTATGCACAGGAGCTTATCAGCAAGTATGCTTTTCCCGAGGAATTAGTGATAAACAGTTCGCCGGAAAAGTTTAAGGAATGGGTGCAGGGCTGATTGGCAGATACATGCATACAGTATATTAGTAAGTTTATTATAGCTAGGAGGACAGGCCATGAAAGATGATTCCAGGCCGGTGGATAAGGAGAGGGCAGCCCGGGCCATGCGGGATTTTTTGGAGGCAGTGGGCGTTGACCTGCAGGCGCAGGGTATGGAAAAGACCCCGGAACGCGTGGCGAAAATGTATGAATATCTCTTTAACGGTATGGGCAAAGGCACGGCCGATATTTGGGGAGAGACCTTTGATGCCGGTTCTGAAGGCATTGTGGCGGTACGACACATACCCTTTTATTCCATGTGTGAACACCATTTGGTGCCGTTCTTTGGCGAGGTGAGTATTGCCTACCTGCCGGGGAACGGGCGAGTGGCCGGGTTCAGCAAGTTTTCCCAGTTGGTGGAGCGCCTTTCCCATAAGCCGCAGCTGCAGGAGCGGCTGGCGGCACAGATTGCAACAGCGGTGCGTAGTGATTTGGATGCACAAGGGGTTCTGGTGGTCGTCGAGGCGCAGCAGCTGTGTATGACCATGCGCGGCGATTTGGCCCATGGAACACGGACGGTGACCTCAGAATGCAACGGGGTATTTAAGGAGGATACGGCGCTTTATCAGCAGGCGTGGATGATACTAGGAGGCAAAAAGTCTTGACCGTACAACGCACATATACCTTTGCCGATGGAAAGAAACTGACGCTGGGGAAGCGAACCCTCATTATGGGGATTTTAAACATCACGCCGGATTCTTTTTCTGATGGCGGTAAGTTTAATAACCGTGATGCCGCACTGCGCCATCTGGAGAAAATGGTGGCTGCCGGTGCCGATATCATTGATGTGGGCGCGGAGTCCAGCCGTCCCGGGTTTAAGCCCATGCCGGCGCAGGAAGAGATGGACAGGCTCTTGCCTTTATTAGAGGAAATTCTGCAAAATTCGCCCGTGCCGGTATCGGTGGATACATTTAAGGCCGCAACGGCCCGGGAGGCAGCCCGGTGCGGCGCGCATATTTTAAATGATATTTGGGGCCTGCAGTATGCGGAAGAACCGGGAGCGATGGCGAAAGCAGCAGCGGAATTTAACCTGCCGGTGGTGGTCATGCATAATCAGCAGGGCACAAACTATGATGGTGATATCATTGCAGCCATGCAGAATTTTTTCCGGGAATCGCTCCATATTGGACTGGCTGCCGGCATGAAAAAGGAGCAGTTTATCCTTGACCCGGGCATTGGCTTTGGCAAGACCGCCGAGCAAAATTTGGAGGTTTTGCGGCGGCAGGAGGAACTGCTGCAGTTAGATGGCGAGGAATATCCCCTGCTGCTGGCGGCCAGCCGCAAGAGTTTTATCGGCAAGACTTTGAACCTGCCCGTGGAGGAACGTATGGAGGCCACGGGGGCAGCCTGTGTGATAGGTATTACGAAGGGCGCAGGTATTGTAAGGGTGCATGATGTAGCGCCCATTGCCCGTATGTGCCGGATGACGGATGTTATATTGAGGAGCGGAGAGAATGGATAAGATAAAACTGACGGGGCTGAATTTTTACGGATATCATGGCTGCCTGCCCGAAGAACGGCAAATGGGGCAGGAGTTCGGTGTGGACGTGTCCATGTATCTTGATTTGCAGGAGGCCGGCGAAACGGATAAGCTGGCGGCTACAGTAAATTACACAGATGTGTATAAGCTGGTGAAAAAAGTGGTGGAAGGTGAACCGCGGAAACTGATTGAGGCTGTAGGCGAGGAGATAGCTCAGGGCATTTTGGCAGAGTTCTCTTTGGTGGAAAAGGTCCGGGTTACGGTGCATAAACCTCATGCACCGCTGCCGGGCGTGTTCACTGACGCCAGTATAAGTATTGTGCGGACGCGGAGATAAACCGGTGAAAATATATTTGAGTCTGGGCGCTAACTTGGGGCAGCGGGGCGAAACCTTGCGTGAGGCCCTGCGGCAATTGTCCGTTTTACCGCAGGTGCGGCTGCTGGCTGTGGCTCCTTTTTACGAGACGGCCCCCTGGGGCAACCTGGAGCAGCCGCCATTTTTGAATACGGCTGCTGTGGTGGAAACAACGCTGACGCCACGGGAATTTTTGCAGGCCAGCCAGCAGATTGAACAGGCTTTAGGCCGGGTGCGGCACGAGCATTGGGGTGCCAGAACCATTGACATCGACCTGCTGGCAGCGGAAGACTTTGTATCTGATACGGAGGAACTAAAGCTGCCCCATCCTTATATGACAGAACGGGCCTTTGTGCTTGTTCCCTTACGGGATATTGCTCCACAGCTGTCCATCAAGGGACGGACGGTGGCGGACTGGTGCAGTGATAATGCGATAAAGGAGCAGGCAATAAGTGCAGCGCCGGAACTGCATGAGCCCTATCCCCTGAGCATGATTGCCTGTCTTGATGAGCAGGGGGGCATAGGGCGGCAGGGGCAGCTGCTTGTTCATAACGCGGCAGACATGGCGCATTTCCGGCAGGAAACGCTGGGACAGATTGTGATTATGGGGCGTAAAACGCTGGAATCACTGCCCGGCGGACGTCCCCTGTCCGGCAGGGTGAATATTGTCCTGTCAAAGAAAATGCGGCGCGCTGATGTACATGTTTGCCATGACCTGCCGGAACTGTGGGCACTGCTCGGGCGGCTGCGTCTGGGAAATCCCCGGCAGAAGATTATCTGCATCGGCGGCGCAGAGATTTATGCGTTGCTGATGCCCTATGCTGATGAACTGCTGCTGACGAAAGTTAAAGGCGTGTTCGCGGCGGATACGTTTTTTCCGAATTACGAGGAGTTTACAGAGGTATCCCGTGATGTTCGGGGTGAGCTTGCTTTCGTTAGATATCGGCGGCAGTGTTGTGTCTTAGAGGCACATTCTGTCAGCAACTTAAAAACGGCAGTAAGCGAACGGAGGGGAGGCAGGGCATAAACGGAGCGTTTGCCAGAGGGCGTCAAGAAATATTTTTTTACTATCCCGTCCTTTGGCAGGAGTTTCGTTCAAGCGCAGCGCGTTTAACTCCTGCCAAAGGATTGCTTGGGAAGTAAAAAAATATTTTAGCCCTTTGGCAAGCGTAGTGTTGTCCTGTCTCCCCTCCGTGAGCGCCTTCCAAGACTTTAAATCATCGAACTTACAGGAGATGGTAACTAAATGGAGATTTTTCATAACGACTGGGCCGGCCTGTTGGACGACGAATTAAAACAGCCGTATTATCAGGAACTGCGCCAGTTTTTAATCAGCGAGTACCGCAGCCGGCAAATTTTCCCGGATATGTATGCCATATTTAACGCTCTGCACTATACCAGTTATGCTGATACGAAGGTGGTTATTTTGGGGCAGGACCCCTATCATGGTGACGGACAGGCGCATGGCTTATCATTCTCGGTTTTGCCCGGCGTTGAACCGCCGCCCTCCCTGCTGAATATTTTTCAGGAACTTTCTACGGACCTGGGCTGCACCATTCCCAATAACGGCTGCCTAAAGCCCTGGGCTGAACAGGGGGTACTGCTGCTGAACACGGTGCTTACTGTAAGAGCTCATCAGGCTGGCTCCCATCAGGGGAAGGGCTGGGAGCATTTTACGGATAAGATAATAAACCTGCTCAATGAACGGGAAAAGCCGCTGGCCTTTATCCTGTGGGGCGCACCGGCCCGGCGCAAGAAAGCCATGATAACAAATCCGCAGCATTTCATCGTGGAATCGCCGCACCCCAGCCCCCTGTCGGCATATCGCGGCTTTTTCGGCAGCCGTCCCTTCTCCCGCGTGAATGAATTTTTACAGCGGACGGGGCAGTCACCGATAAACTGGCAATTGCCGAATATTTAAAAAGTGGAACTGATTTCATATTTTGCTTGCCTTTTGGGCAAAAATCTCCTAATATAGAGCATATAACGAGGCAAGAAAATATCCCCCACCTCAGCAGGTGGGGGCACGAATACCAAAACAGGCGGCGAGCATATCTCCCGCCTCGTTGAAACGCCAAGAGGAAGTTTTGCCTATGGCAAAAACATATTTTTAGGCGCGACTGGGGATGGAATATGGAACAGAAAGTAACAATTAAAGACGTAGCGGAACTGGCTGGTGTATCGAAAAGCACAGTTTCCCGTTATTTGAATAATGGCTACATCAGCATGGAAAAACAGCAGCGAGTTCGTAAGGCTATTGAGGCTACGGGCTTTCAGTCCAATTTTTTTGCCAAGCGGTTAAAGACCAGAAACAGCAAGCTGATCGGGATAGTTTTGCCCCGTATGGATTCAGTGACGGTGGGAAAACTCCTGGCCGGCATAGCCCGAGTGCTGGAGCCGGAGGGCTACCAGAGTATTTTGCTGGTCAGTCAGTTGTCAGGCAAAAAAGAATTGGATAATATGCAAAAACTCCAGCAGCAGGGTGTGGACGCGATTTTGGTTGATTCCGTGGGCATTACGCCGGAACACGTGCGGTGTGCGCAGGAATGGTCAGTGCCTATCCTGTTTACGGGACAGCAGAATGAGGCCGTGCATTGTATAAAAATAGATGACCTGGCAGCAGGTCACCGTATGGGCGCTTATTTACGGCAAATGGGGCACACCCGGGCGGTGTTCGCCGGGGTTACCGAAAGCGACGAGGCCGTCGGTATTGATAGAAAAAAAGGGTTTGTCGAAGGGTTCTGTGAAGGTCGCCCTGAGGCAGAGGTCAAATTTGTCGAAACAGGTTTTGATTTCCTGTCCGCGTACAATCAGGCTGAGGAAATCCGGCAGATGAAGCCGACCGTAGTGGTGGGCGCCACAGATAATATCAGTCTGGGTATTTTGCGCTACTTCCATGAACGGGGGGTAAAAGTGCCTGAGGATATTTCTGTGGTAGGTTTTGGCGGCTATGATGTAGGTGCGGTAGTTTATCCGGCCTTGACCACGGTTGCCTTTGATTACGAGCTGATGGGTATGAAAGCTGCCAGTTTCCTGCTCAATATTTTGCGTGGCAAAGAGGAAGAACAGGATAACCTGTCCATGCCGCTGTTTTTTGTGGAACGTGAAAGTGTCCGTAAAATGAATCAGGAGTTTGTGGCGCAAAAGCCGGGGACTTTGACGGGATTGGCTTAAATAAAAATCTGTTGACGAGTTTTCGCCAACAGATTTTTTTGTAAATTGCAGTTTGACAGTTAGTGCCTGCTTATTTTTATTTGTTACAGCTCATCGGGGTGGAGGTGGTAATACTTTTCGCTGCTACACTAAATGTCCCAC
>NZ_CAJODG010000045.1 GCF_905233635.1 Selenomonas sp. AE3005
CCGAAAGTACTTGTCTGGAGACGGACTGGGAGGATAGGGCGTTGCCAGCTAAGTGCCCTTTTGGGTATTTAATGAAAGCACCCTGTGGGGTGCTTTTTTGTGTCTTTCTAGGGGTGATAACGGTTTACACAGGTCAGTATCTTTGTTATACTTAGTAGGTTGAATTTTACCCTTGTGTTAGAGGAGATAGATAGAGCTATGCGGCAGAAACGCACTAGGCGCAGTTTCAAACGAGTAAAATGGATGTTGGGGATTGTCCTTACATTCCTGGTGGTATGGGCTGGTGTTATGGCAGCTAATCAGTATAGAGGCAGTATAAGTGCGAGCCTTATGGGCGGTGAAAGTCTGGTAGAAAAGAAGGACGATATAGCACGTGTCCTGATTTTAGGTGTTGACCGTCGGGAAGGCGATACGGGCCGCAGTGATACCATGATGGTAGCGGCTTTGGATAAGGACAAGAAAAGTGCAGCGCTGTTGTCGGTGCCCCGTGATACCCGGGTGGATATCGAGGGGAATGGCTTTGAAAAAATAAATCATGCCTACGCTTATGGCGGTCATAAGCTCAGTCAGAAGTCTGTGGAAAAGCTGCTCGGCAATCCTATCGACCATTATATAATCATCGACACCAAGGCGTTTTCGCGTATTATTGACGCCCTGGATGGTATCGATATAAATGTGGAAAAGCGCATGTACTATGAAGATCCTTGGGATGATAACGGTGGTCTGGTCATTGACCTTTATCCCGGGCAGCAGCATTTAAACGGTGATAAGGCCATTCAGTATGTACGTTATCGTGATGGTGAAGGTGATATCGGCCGCATTGGCCGCCAACAGAAATTTATGAAGGCGGTGCTGGAAAAAGTTGTCTCGCCCAGTGTTCTGCCACGCTTGCCCAAGCTGGTGGAAGAAATCCGCTCGGCGGTGCAGACAGATATGAGTCTCGGGGAATTATTGGATTTTGCTGGGATGATGAAGGATGTGCATGACAAGGGCCTGACGGCACAGATGGTGCCGGGACAGCCTGCTTATATAAAGGACGTCAGCTATTGGATTCCCGATATCACGGATTTGCGATCGCTGATGGCTGAGCAGCTCGGTTTGACGCTGACCGCTGAAGAACAGGAACAGGCGCAGGCAGCAGAAGATACCTATATGAAGAACCTGCCGGCCGGGATTAAACTGTTGAGTGATAAGAAAACTTCCGGCAATATTCGGGGAACTGAAGAAAAGGCAGCGCCGGAGAGCAAGGAGCCGATGAAACCGCAGGAGATTTCCGTTATGGTGATTAACGATAGCGGTATCAACGGGGCGGCGGCTGAAGTGGCCAGCATTTTGCAGCGCAAGGGCTTTATCATTTCCGGCGTGGAAACGGGCAAAACAAGTACGCGTACTCAGACGACCATAACGACTTCCACGCGTAATACGGATGTGTTTTATGGCATGCCCTTTGCCTGTGTGATTATGGACGGCGGCAGTTCCAATCAGGCTGTAGTCCATATCGGACGGGACTATAAGAAATAAGTTTTTATCAGACGGAGCCATGCTCCGTCTGCTTGTCTATATTTGAGGTGAACTGCAATTTGGGTATTTTAAAGGTGATGAACCTGGCCAAGTCCTTTGGCATTGATGAATTGTTCAAAGATGTCAATTTTGAAGTACGGGGCAGCGATAAAGTAGGGCTGGTAGGCGCTAATGGTGCCGGCAAAACCACGCTTATGCGCATTATTTTGGGCGAAGAAGAGGCTGACAGTGGTACGGTACAGCTGGATGCGGCGGAGTCCATCGGTTATGTGGAACAGCAGGCTGATTTTGGTGAAGGTACTCTTTACGATGAGTTTTTACGCGCCTTTGCAGACATAATTGAACTCGCGCAGCGAAAGCGGCAGCTGGAAAAGGCAATCGCCCAGTCCGCTGATGAGGCGCTCCTGGATACTTATGGCAAGGTCGTGGAACGGTTTGAGCAGTTAAACGGTTATGAATTTGAAAGCCGTATCAAGCGTGTGGCTTATGGCCTGGGCTTTAGTGATGATGACCTGCAGAAGGATGTGCAGCATTTTTCCGGCGGTCAGAAAACCCGTATATGCCTGGCCAAGGCACTTTTGCGTGAGCCGGATTTTCTCTTTTTGGACGAGCCGACCAACCATTTGGACATTGCCATGATTGAATGGCTGGAGGGGGTTCTGCGCACCTATCGGGGCGGCGTGCTGATTATTTCCCATGACCGTTATTTCCTGGATAAAGTGGCGACGCGGATTGTAGAGCTCGATAATCATACAGCTGTGACCTATGAGGGCAATTATACCTATTTTATGCGTGTCAAGACGGCACGGCGTGAGGCGTTGAAGTCGGCATACGAGAAACAGCAGGAACAAATAAAAAAGACGGAGGAATATATCCGTAAGTACAAGGCCGGTATTAAATCCAAACAGGCCCGTGGCCGTCAGAGCCAGCTGAACCGCTTGGAGAGGATTGTCTTGCCGCCGGAGGCTGCGGCTTTTAATTACTTTGCGTTCCATAAGCCGCCTGAGTGTGCTCAGCGCGTGGCAGAGCTCGAGGAAGTGGGCTTTTCCTATGGTGCAGAGCCAGTGTTTAAGGACGTGTCCCTGCTTATTCGCAATGGCGATGGTGTGGCCTTGGTGGGCCCCAATGGTGCGGGCAAGACCACCCTGCTGAAGATTTTAGTAGGGGAACTGGAGGCTGGCCAGGGACGGATAAAAATCGGCAGCCGTGTGAAGATCGGCTATTTTTCCCAGCAGCATGAAGGCCTGCACATGGATATGACGGTGCTGGACGAAATCATGTATACCTATGGTGTAGATGAGGAACAGGCACGCCGTTACTTAGGGGCGTTTCTCTTTCATGGTGATGAGGTGCTGCGGAAAATTGGGGACCTCTCCGGTGGCGAGCAGTCCCGTGTGGCGTTTTTAAAACTCATGCTGACCGGAGCTAACTTCTTGGTTTTGGACGAACCGACCAACCATTTGGATATTCCGGCCCGGGAGGCTGTCGAGGAGGCCTTGATGGCATATCCCGGCACTTTCCTGACGGTTTCCCATGACCGTTATTTCCTGGCCAAGGTAGCCAACTGCACTCTGGAATTAGAAAATGGCGGCCTGACGGAGTATAATGGTGGTTATGAATACTATTTGATGAAAAAAACTGCGCAGCTGGAGGCGGAGGCCGAAGAACGGCAGGCCGCGGAGGCAGCGGCGAAACTAAAGGCCCAGCGTGAAAAAGAAAAGCGCGCCAAAGAGGCGAAGAAGGCCGGCCGTCAGATAGAGCATACTGCGGAGGAACAGGCTCGGCAGGCGGCGAAGGAACGGGCTGAGGCCGGTAAAATCCAAAGCATGAGCGATAGTAAGCGGCAGGAGTTAATTCAGCGTGCTGAGGCGGAAATCGCGATGGCGGAGGCCGAACTCAAAGGGCTGGAATATCAGATGAACCAGCCGGAGATTCAGGCTGATCCGGTAGAAAGCCAGCGAATTGCGGAGGCATACGCCGCCAAAGAGCAGGAAATTGAGGAACGATATGCCAAATGGGAACGACTGGCAGCGAGTGAATAAGCAGGTAAGGTATTATAGGGCCGCAGAAAGGAGCAGGCAGTGGCAACAGGTTTGGAGACAATGACCTTGAATTTCGGGGGCGGGGCACAAAGTGAAGAGTTGTCAGGACTGGTGGACAGCATTATTTTTGCCAGCCCGGATGGTAAATTTGCTGTCTTTCGCCTGCAGCCTGCCGGACAGAACAGCCGGATAAGCGTTACCTTGAATGCGGAACCGCCGTTGGTGGGGCAGCAGGTACATTTGACAGGCCAATGGGTGACACATCCCCGGTTTGGCCAGCAGTTTAAGGCGCAGAGCATTCATTTGGAGGCTCCTACCAGTTTGGAGGGGATTGAGCGCTTTCTGGCCTCGGGGGTTATTGACGGCGTGGGCCCGGCCATGGCCAGCCGTCTGGTGGCGAAGTTTGGTGCTGATACTTTGACGGTCATTGAGACGAAACCGCACCTGTTGGAACAGGTGGAGGGCATTGGAAAAAAGACGGCGCAAAAGATTGTGGAATCATATACGGCGCAGTCTGAGCTCCGTGAAATCATGCTCTGGCTGGAAAGTCATGGTGTGTCCGGGGCCCTGGCGGCGAAGATTTTTAAGAAATACAGCTCGTTTGCGCTGGACGTTTTGGAAAATCACCCCTATAAGCTGGCACAGGAGGTGGAAGGCATAGGCTTTGCGACAGCTGACGCCATTGCCGCCAGCCTGGGTATGGCCGGGGACGATGAAAACCGCATTGCCGCCGGGATTGACTATGCCCTGCAGCAGATATCCCTCAACGGTCACTGCTGCATTCCCGAAGAGCCGCTGATTCAGCGGACAGCAAAACTTTTGCGTGTGGACGGTCTCAGCGTAGCGGAGGTTCTGCAGAAACAACTAAAAAAACAACGGTTGTCGGTGGAGTCCCTGGGGGGCGAGACCTTAATATATTCCCCATATCTTTATCGGGCAGAGCAGAAGGTGGCCCGCAAGCTCCTGTACTTGCAGCGTTATGCTGATGAGCTGAATGTGGCCAGCCCCGAACAAATGGTAGCTGACTGGGAAGAAATGACGGGGCTGGACCTGGCCAGGGCACAGAAGGAGGCCATGGCCGCGGTGCTGACGCACGGCATTTTTGTGCTGACCGGCGGCCCTGGTACCGGTAAAACCACCGTGGTACGCGGCATTATCGATATGCTGGAAATGGCCGGTTGTGAGATTCTCTTAGGCGCACCGACCGGCCGGGCAGCTAAACGGCTGGCAGAGGCTACCGGACGCAAAACCATGACAGTACACCGCATGCTGGAGGCACAGGGCGGCAGGCAGGAAGATGGCTCCTCTATGTTTGCCAAAGATGCTGACGAACAGCTGGAGGCGGACGCCATTATTCTCGACGAGGTTTCCATGATGGATATTGTGTTGATGCAGCATTTTTTGGCGGCAGTGCCCGATGGCTGTCATGTGATACTGGTTGGTGATGTAGACCAGCTGCCGGCTGTCGGTCCCGGAGCGGTGCTGAAGGATATACTGCGCTCGGAAGTGATTCCCAGCGTGCGGCTGACAGAGGTTTTCCGGCAGGACGAGGCCAGCAGTATCGTTTTAAATGCGCATGCTATCAATGCCGGGCGTCTGCCAGTGTGCCAAAATGCCGGCGATTTCCAATTCTGGGAGATAAATGACGCTAATGTTACCGCACAGAGCATTGTCAAGCTGTGTACAGAAGTATTGCCGGCGCAGGGCTGGAATCCGCTGACAGATGTGCAGGTGCTTTCGCCGATGCACCGGCAGGAGTGCGGCGTGGAAAATCTCAATAAGCTCCTGCAGGCAGCGCTTAATCCCCCGGCCCCGCATAAGGCGGAATATACCAGCAGCGTGCGTACCTTCCGCCTTTACGATAAAGTCATGCAGACGAAGAATAATTACACCAAGATGGTGTTTAATGGTGATATCGGCTTTATCACTGAGGTGGAGGCCGACCATTTGACAGTCAAATTCAGTGATGACTTGGAAGTTGATTATGAGAAAAATGAGCTGACAGAGTTGCAGCTGGCTTATGCCATGAGTGTCCATAAGAGTCAGGGCAGTGAATATCCTGTAATTATCCTGCCACTGACGCCGGGGCATTACATCATGCTGCAGCGGAATCTGTTGTATACGGCAGTGACCAGAGCCAGCAAGCAGGTGATTCTGTTGGGGACGAAGGCGGCGCTCAACACAGCGGTGGAAAATGACCGTACCCGTAAGCGCTATACCCTGCTGGCCGAACGTTTGGCCGGGGCTTTGACGGAGTAAGCGCTGCTTAGAGATTGGAGGGCAAAAAATGCGGAGAATCCTGACCTTTTTAAAACTGTTTCGCTATGATTTGCTGGTGATGCTTGTAGCCATAAAGCACCGGGATACACCGAGGAATGTCAAGGGCCTGCTGCTGGCGGCAATCCTTTACCTGCTGAGTCCTATAGATTTGCTCCCCGACGCCATTCCCCTGGCAGGGGTGATTGACGATGTGGTGATTGTGCCGGCGGCGGTTATGGGACTGACCAAAATGCTGCCCCGTCATGTCCGGTATTATGCCGAGGAACAGGCCGGGCGAATGCTCCGCTATATGCCCGTTATCCTGGTGATGGCGTCATTGTTTGTGCTGTGCTGGCTGGGACTGCTTATCTATGGCCTGTACAGACTGATTTTCTAGTGTTATGAGGTGTATTTAAAGTGCGTTTATACATTGCCGAGAAACCCAGCATGGGCCGGGAAATCGCCAAGTGTTTAAAGGGGCCGGTGCGCCGTGGTGATGGCTATCTGGAAACCGGCGAAGGCGTGGTGACCTGGCTGTTTGGCCATATTCTGCGGCAGGCGGAGCCCGATGAGTACGACCCGAAGTACAAACGCTGGCGTGCAGAGGATCTGCCTATTATCCCTCGGGAATGGAAACTTTTCGTAGATAAATCCTGTGAAAAACAGTTTGCCATCGTCAAGGGGCTCATTGACAGGTGTGATGAAATCGTCCATGGGGGAGACCCGGACCGGGAAGGACAGCTGCTCGTCGATGAGGTACTGGACTATCTCGGCAATAAAAAGCCGGTGAAACGGATTTTGTTGAACGCTTTGGACGAGGCCAGTATCAAAAAGGCCAATGCCAATCTGCGTGATAATGCGGACTTCTTCAATCTCAAACAGTCGGCACTGGCCAGAGCCCGGGCTGACTGGCTTATCGGTATGAATCTTTCCCGGGCGTATACGTTGGCGGCGCGCCGGGCTGGTCATGACAAGCTGGTGCTGCCCATTGGCCGGGTAAAGACGCCGACACTGTCGCTGGTCGTGCGGCGTGAACGCGAGATTGAGAACTTTAAGCCAGTGGATTACTACACCATTAAGGCAGAATTTGCCCATGCTAATGGGCATTTTACGGCGCAGTGGAAACCACAGGATACCATGGCCGGGCTGGACAGTGAAAACCGCCTGATTGACAAGTCAGTGGCGGAGGCCAAATTGGCCGAGTTCCAGCAGGAGCCGCGCGAGGGCGTAATCTCTGCCTATCAAAAGACGAAAAAGCAGGAACCGCAGCCGCTGCCGTTTTCCTTGTCGTCTTTGCAGGTGCTGGCCGGCAAGATGTTTGGCTATGCGCCGCAGGTGGTGCTCGATACGGCACAAAAACTTTACGAGAAAAAGCTCACGACTTATCCGCGTTCTGACTGTGAGTACCTGCCCACCAATCAGTTTGGGGACGCAGTGAAGATTATCACGAATCTGGCACAGGCCGGTGATGAAAAAATTGCGGGCTGGACGGCTAAGGTGGATACGAAAATAAAAAGCCGGGCCTGGAACGACAAGAAGATTTCCGCCCATCATGCCATCATTCCCACCACGGTCAAGGCCAATATGCAGACCATGACCACGGAGGAGCGCAATCTGTACTTTTTGATTGCCCGGGGGTATATGGCGCAGTTTTATCCCGTACACCTTTATGACCAGACTAAGGTGGAAGTCACTTACAAGGAAGAACTTTTCACTGCCAGTGGCCGTACAGAACGTGATTTAGGCTGGAAGGTCATGTATCAGACAGCTAAGAAAAAAGCTGCTGATGAGGACAGCGAAAGCGAAAACGATAGTGAGGACAGCGACGGCACTTTGCCTGTGATGAAGAAAAAGGATAATGTTGCCTACGAAAAAGGCGATATTACCCAGCGGGCTACTAAACCGCCAGTGCGGTTTACAGAGTCCACGCTGCTGGCCGGCATGAAGGAAATTCACAAGTATGTGAAAAATCCCGAGGCTAAAAAGCAGCTTAAGGATGTCTATGGTATTGGCACTGAGGCGACAAGGGCGACGATTATCGAGGATTTGGTCAAGCGTAAGTTTATGCAGAAACAGGGCAAGAAAAAATATCTTGTACCTACGCCGGCGGCCTATCTGTTAGTGGACGCTTTGCCTGATGAAATGACCTATCCTGATTCCACGGCGATTTGGGAGGATAAGCTGCACTCCATGTCGGAGGGCGATGGTACCTTAGAGGAATTTCTGGCCGGTCAGATAGAGTTTACCAAAAAACTCTGCGGCAAGGCCGGCAACGCCCGGATGGAGGTGACGGGGGACAACGTCTGTCCGCGCTGTCATAGCGGTGTACTGACACAGCGCAAGGGCAAGAACGGCCTATTCTGGGGCTGTTCCAACTATCCCAAGTGCCGTATGACCTGCAATGATAAGGACGGCAAGCCGGACTTGGACGACACTAAGGCACGTATGGCCAGAAGTGCGCGCAGCACTGCGCCGGCAGCGGTGTCAGCCAGCCAGTTGGCCAGACAGAGCGGTGGGAGCGTGCGTACTGCGCCAAGAGCGGCTACGGTGGCTTATACCCAGACGGGGACTGGCCCCAGTGCCCAGGATATGGCAGATTTAAATTCCCTGTTTGCTGCGGCCGATTATGAGGCGCAGATGGCGGCAGATATGGCCAGCTATGAGGCCAGCCGTCCGGCGCCACGCCAGTGGCAGAACTGGGGGGATAAGCCCAAGTATTCGGCCAGTCCGCTCGAAAAAGCCGCCAAGGAAAAGACGGCGGCTGATGATAAATATCTGTGTCCCAAGTGCCGGGAAGGACATTTAAGACTGATTCGCGGCAAAAACGGGGCGTTCTGGGGCTGCAGCAATTATCCGCGGTGTACGGCGACCTTTGATGATAATAAGGGAATGCCACTAATGGATTCGTAGAACATCTATACAATAAGACGCCCGCTGGCTGGCAATACCTTTCCTGCGCTGAGACGCAAGCGTCAAACGCTCAGGAAAGGCATTACCAGCCAGCGGGCTTATTGCGTACATTGCATTGTGGGGGCAATGATTACCCCGGCTATGCTTATGATAAAGTCAAGAAAGTAATTTTTCAGAAGAAGATTTCACATTCAAACAGTCTGTTCCAGGGATGGGTGATGTGAAGTTTTGCTAAGGAAAGGCCTGCTGGCAGGTTGATATTCTGCCGGGCAAAATCTTGCAGCAGTTCAGTACCTTTGGCAGCGGCAAAATTGCGTGCGCCGTCTAGATTGCCTGTCTGGTGGTTGAAACCGGGCTGGCTCCATACGGCACTGGCAAGGCTTTGGCGGACGTTGGCTTGATAGCCCCAGTCCTCTAAGTATCTGGTCAGCATGAGTTCGTCCCGGGATTGTTTATCCATCCATTTTGTGAGCAGGCCGGTGCCCAGCAGAAAGCCAGTGGTATTAGTGGCGGTGTTCCAGCCACCGTAGGCCTGCAGTTTGAATAGCAAATCGGCTTTGCGCAGTTCATTCATCAGGGCGTTGTCGGCACCGTTGCCATAGGCAATGTCGGCTACGGCTACAGGATAACCTTTGCCGACAAAATCCTTGACCATATTCACAAAGGGCATAGTGCCCTTGCGGGGCTTAATGGTGTTGTCGGGGTTATTGGCACTGCCGGTTTTACCGTCAGGATTGGTGCTGACCGCCATGACAAGTTCGGCGCGTTCCGGTGCAGGAACCCACATACCGCCGGCGGCGATAATGGTGTTATCCATATCGTCGCCGATTTTTTCGTTACAGTAGGCAGGAATAGTGTCGCGGCCTTTGCCAATGTTGTAGGCAGTATAGACAAAGGGAATGTCGCGCTTATCGTCAAGTATGGCCCGGCAGAGCATGACCATGCCGAGTTCATCAGCGCCGGAGGTGATTTGCAATTTTGTCTTGCCGATGTTTTTGCCGTATTCCTGCAAATGACGCATTTCATAATGGGTCTGCGAGTAGAAAGCGCCGTCATCCCCACCCAGGAACAGGAAGGATAAAGCATTTTGCTGCGTAAGGTCGATAAGGGCCTTGTTGGCGTTGAAGTTGAGGTCGTGGCGGTGTGTCCAGTCCTCCATTACGGCAGGCGCTATTTCCTGCTGCATTTTTTGCATCTGCCGCTGTTCTTTTTTGGAGGCCAGCCCCATTTCGGCTTTATCCCGCAGTACGCTGAAATCGCGGATTTTTACGGCGTTCTGCTGGTAGATTGCCGGCTCCATGCCTGCGCCGGAGTGGGTGGCGGTCAAGAGGGTGCGCAAAACAGTACCAAAGCCGTAGATGGGCAGACGGGGGAAATCTTTATGGAACGTATGGAATCTATTCACCCGTTCGGTGATTTGCTCCTGCGTGAGTTCATGATTGCGAGAGCCCACGAGACTGCCGTAGAGCAGGGCATCGGTAGAAACTACAGCGGCTTTGGCACCGGGTGCGTTGGCACGCAGCCAGTCCCAAAGACCGTCCGGGTTGCCGTGTTGTTCACGGGTACCTAAGAGCTTTTCCGGGGGGACGACCACATCATAGCCGAGTTTTTTGGCGACATCGACAGTTTCCTTGTCCGTGATGGGACGATTGTCGAGGGGGACAAAGAGGATTTTTTTGCCTTGACCGACATTGGCGGCAAACGCAAAGCTGCTGGTCAGCAGGGCCAGGCTCATGGTTATGACTAAAAGTAAAAATATCTTTCTCAAAATAAAATACACCTCCGTGGCTATGGGATACGATATCAGCATCATAAAAAAATTCGTTGTTGTAAGGAGATTTTCCTGCTTTTAGGCAGAATATAACGAGGCAAGAAAATGTCCCCCACCTCAGCAGGTGGGGGCACGAATACCAAAACAGGCAGCGAGCATATCTCCCGCCTCGTTGAAACGCCAAGAGGAAGTTTTGCCTATGGCAAAACTGGAACAACGGCGTTATAAGGCTGGGGCATATTTAGTGGGGAAGTTTTATGCGTTGTTTGGCCTTTTATGGTATAATGCTTTCATGTGATAGTCTGTTTGAGCGCAGGCCTATTATGTCCTCGCTCTGGCAGGCTTTAATGCGCGTTAAGAAAGGCAAGAAATATGAGCAATTTTATAGAACTGGGCGTCAGCGAAAACTTAGCTGATGTATTAAAGAAACAGGGAATTGAAAATCCCATGCCGGTGCAGACAGCGGTTATTCCCAAGATTTTGGGCGGCGGCAATCTGGTGGCGCAGGCGCCAACGGGCACGGGCAAGACGCTGGCGTATCTGCTGCCGGTCTTGCAGGGCCTTGATGCTGCCTCCCGCGATGTCCAGGCTGTGATTTTAGCGCCGACTTACGAGCTGGCTATGCAGATTGCCGGTATTGCCCGGGAACTTACGCAAGGCGCTGGTCTGGGGCTTAAGGTGCAGGGGCTTATCGGCGGGGCCAATATTGCCCGGCAGATGGATAAATTAAAGGACAAGCCACAGTTAATCGTGGGCTCGGCCGGACGTATTTTGGAGCTGGCCCAAAAGAATAAATTAAAGCTCCATAACGTAAAAATGCTGGTGCTTGATGAATTTGACCGTTTGTTTGATGACCAGAACATCGATAATACCGCTGCGGTGGTACGGCTTTTGCCGGCTGAGCGGCAGGTAGTGCTGGTGTCGGCAACGGCACCGAAAAAGTCTTTGGAACGAGCCGACTTTTTGCAGCACCCGGAAGTCATTAAAGTGGAAGAGGACAGCGCTGCCCAAGACCGGCGTGAGAATCTTTACCGCATGACGCCCTTCCGCAACAAGGTGGAAACCGTGCGGCACTTAGCCCGGCGGCTGGAAGTAAAAAGAGGTCTGGTCTTTATCAACAAGGTATTTGACGCCGAAAGAATTCTGGCGCAGCTGCGCTATGAAGGCTTTATGGTGGGCACCTTGCTCGGGCATAATAACAAACAGGCCCGGCAGAAGGCAGTGGCTGATTTTAAGGCCGGACGCATAAAATTATTGCTGTCCACGGATTTAGCCGCCAGAGGGCTGGATATTCCGGACGTTGATTATGTGTTCAATCTTGACCTGCCGGAAAATGCGCAGGTCTACCTGCACAGAGCCGGCCGTACGGCCAGAGCCGGGGCCAAGGGGACTGTTATCACACTGGCTGATAACAAGGAGGCCTATAAGCTCGCGCAGCTCGAAAAGAAACTCGGTATAGAATTTAAGCCCTTAAAGGGTGGCGATAAGCCAGCCAGCGGCCGGAAAAAGAACAAAGCAGCTCAGGGGAGCAAGGGGAAAGTGACAAAGACGCGGCAGGGGAAAGCTAAACCTGTGGGCAAATAAACCCGGCGGATTTTGTGCATATTATGGAGGGAGTAGAATTTGGACATTGTACCGATACTATTGCAGCTGGTACTCGTGGCATTTTTGATATTTATGAACGGTTTTTTTGTGGCGGCGGAGTTTGCCTGTGTGAAAATCCGTTCTTCCAGACTGGAAACGCTGATTGCCGAAGGCAGCCGCCGGGCGGTGTATGCAAAAAGGCTCACAGACCATCTTGACGCCTCTTTGTCGGTGACGCAGCTGGGGATTACGCTGGCGTCCCTGGGGCTTGGCTGGGTTGGTGAGCCCGTGGTGGCGCAGCTTATCCTGCCACTCACGCAGCTGGCAGGCCTGGACGATATGGTGGGGCATACGCTGTCGTTGGTCATCGCCTTTTCCATCATCACTGCCGGGCACATTGTCCTGGGCGAACTGACGCCTAAGACCATGGCCATTCAAAACGTGGAAAAAATCATGCTGGCGGTTGCCTTGCCCATGCTGATTTTTCATAAAGTCATGTATCCGTTTGTCTGGCTGTTAAATCACGTGGCCAACTGGGTAACAGCCCGTATGGGCTTTAAGGCTGCCAGCGAAAGTGAGTCAGCCCACACGGAAGAGGAAATCCGCCTGCTTATGGAGGAGAGCCACCGGCAGGGGCTGATTGATGATACAGAGGCGGATTTCGTGGACAATGTTTTTGATTTTACCGAGCTGAATGTCCGGGAAATTATGACACCGCGGACGGATATGGTGGTCATATATCTGGAGGACAGCTGGCAGGAAAACATGGACGTGATTCTTGCTGAACAGATGACCAGATATCCGATATGCAAGGAGGATAAGGACCATATTATCGGGTTCCTGCATGTCAAGGACCTGATGAAGGTCATGGCCAGCGGCAAGAAACCACATTTGCGCAAATTAGCTAGAAAGGCGCTGGTGGTGCCGGAGAGCATGGACGTCAATGTGCTGCTCAAAACTATGCAGGGCAGTCACAGTCAGATGGCTATTGTGGTTGATGAGTATGGCGGCACGGCCGGTATGGTGACCATCGAGGATATCATGGAAGAAATCGTGGGCGATATACAGGACGAATTCGACGAAGAACGTCCGACTGCGGAATCCCGTGGCAATAATGTATATTCTGTTGACGCTAAAATGCTGTTGGAAGAACTGGCCGATATTTTGGAAATCCCGTTGGAGGACGAGGAAGTGGACAGTGTCGGCGGCTGGCTCTATGACCAAATCGGGACGGAACCGCGTATCGGTCAGATGGCGGCGGCACTGGGCAACCTGTTCTACGTCGAAGAGGTTGATGGTGCCCGGATAACCAGAGTGCTGATTAAACTGGCACAGGAACTAAAGGAAGAACACGAGGAAATCGTGTAGCTTGCACAAAGAAAATTGCTAAGGTATAATGAATCGGTGTGTTAACAAATTTGGTATGTTTATTGCCGTGAAGAGTTAAAGGATAGAAAGTAGGAGGATAAGTTGCAGAATAAACAAGTACGAATGAGCTTGGCAATTTTGGCAGGCTTTTTCATAATAATGTATGTGGCTAATGCCTGGATGCCCATGTACAGAGATGATTACTGGCATAGTGTTATCTGGCGTACCGGTGAGCATTTGCAGTCCATGGGAGATGTTATGTATTCCCTGGAACGCTATTACATAACCCATGGTGGGCGGCTGGTGAGTTTCTTCTTCCAGTTTTTCTTTATGTGGGTAGGCAAATTTTGGTATAACTGGGCCAATGCTTTTGTGTACTGTGCGATGCTGGCCGTCATGCTGATGCACTGCCGCCGTGACTGGAAATTTTTATGCGAACCCAAGGCCTTGCTGCTCATGGGCTTGTTCTCATGGCTGGGCATTTCCCATTTTGGCGAAGTTATTTTGTGGTGCTGCGGTTCTGCTGTTTATATGTGGACCGGATTGCTGGCGGCTATTTTTCTGCTGCCTTACAATGTTTTCCTGGCAGGCAATATGAAAGGCACGCAGTGGTGGCTCATGCCGGTCATGTTTATTTTGGGCATGATTGGTGCCTGCTCGGTGGAAAATCTGACTGTTACCACATCCCTGCTGGCCGTGGTATGCACGTACCTGGCTAAACGCCGCGGCCTGCTTAAGGGCTGGATGATTACAGGGGCTGTCGGTTCTATTATCGGCACCGTGGCCTGCCTGTTTTCACCGGGTAATCAGCAGCGTATTATTGATGATGAGGACCGCTCCTGGTTGTTTCATTTCCTTAATCAGATTCCGGGCAACCTGGAAATGATTATGTATATGATTCCCATCATTTTGACGCTCGTTCTGGCCTGCCGCATTTTGTTTATGGAGGCGGCACGCAAGCGCGGTCTGGAAGTTCCGGAAACCAGCCAGAGCCCCAGCAAACATTTGGTTTTACTGGGCTTTATGCTTTTGAGTTTAGTATCATACTCCACCAACGGTTTTATGTCAAATATCATCGAGGCAGCCATTGTTAAGGCACTGCTGGTTCCCATCGGTTTGGGCGACCCGTTGACGCTGGAGCACTTCAACAATCTTATGGAGAGCTTGGAAGAGGTTCTGCTGTATGTGCTGGCAGTGGCCTGGGTATATCTGGTGACGATTGAACGCACTGGCCTGTTTAAGGACAGAATCCGTTCTTTGAAACAGCAGATTACCTGGAAACAGCTGGCAGCTGACTTCCCGGAACTGCGTTATGGTGCGTTCCTTCTTGGCCTGGCTTTCTTTAATAACTTTGTCGTGGTAGGCGCACCGTCCTTCCCCGGGCGTGCATTATACAGCTCTTCGGTTATGTTCATCATCGGTGCGGTGGTGATTTTGCGGATACCGGTGGTGGCAAAAGTATTGCTGGAAGGCGATGCGGCTAAGATTTTGCGCCGCGGCGGATTGTGTATTGTGGGCTTTATCATGATTGCTACATTGGCGGTAATGCATAGTATTTGGCAGGAGGACGCTATCCGCGTAGGGCATATTGCTTATGAGGCCAATCGCGGCAATCTCGTGGTGACGCTGCCGCCAAGTGCGATTCCGGAAAGACGCCGGGTATTGCGTCATATTGCTTATGATGATTACGATAATGGGTTGACGCGCATACATGTATGTACCTATTTCGGTATAAATGATGTTATTTTGGACCCCAACGTGCGGTTGGAAGATATAAAACATTAAATATGCAGGGGAAATAGAGCCTGAGAGAAAAATCTGTTGACGAAAAGCGTCAACAGATTTTTTTGTAAATTGCAGTTTGACGGTTAATGCCTGCTTTATTTTATTTGTTACAGCTCAGTGGGGTGGAGATGGTAATACTTTTCGCTGTTTCACTAAATGTCCCACCAGCAAACGACTGGGCTTTTTAGCGACTTTGCGCCGGGCAGGCCAGCGGCGCGATTATTCATC
>NZ_CAJODG010000046.1 GCF_905233635.1 Selenomonas sp. AE3005
AGGCGAATGACCAGGTATACATGTGGTTGCCGCCGGCAAAGACGGAGTAATTTATAGGCGCATTGGCAGCTGCCAGGTCTTTGACATTTTTATTGATTTCCGTCATACTTGCATGACTGTCCCAAAAGGTCTTATTTCGCGCGACTTTGCTGCCCAGGGATTCCCAAAGGGCTGTTGCGGCATTCATGCCGGGGAAGGCTTTTGTATCGCCTTCACAGACGGTTATCCAGAGCTTTTTGTCCTTCATGGCAGCCATTTCTTCCACATTCCACTGGCAGGCTACGAGCCATTGTGCGGCAAATAAATCCGGATATTTATCGCTGATGGCAATGTTGGCCATGCCGCCCTGTGACTGGCCGGTGCCATAGATGCGGTTTTTGTCTACGCTGTAACGCGCAATCACATCTTGGAGCAAATCGGACACAAGGGTAAGTCCCGGTGTCCAGACATTTTCATCAGTGGTCATCATGCCGATTTTGTCAACCAAGTCGGCGGTGTACTGCGGTGCAAGGATAATGCATTCATGTTTGGCCTGTTCGCTGTCACTGGCCCAGACGGTGGCACCGTTGCCTTGGAACAGCGGCGTTTTTATCGCGTTGATGTTGGCGCTGGCATCAGCCACAAAAAACAGCAGCGGATATTTTTTCTTGGGGTCATAATTTTGAGGCAGGTATAGGTTATAGGGAATCGTGGCGCCCACTTGCTTATCGGTATATTCATATTGCTGGAAACGTTCCATGTCCGGCTCATTTACCTCTGTCGCGGATAAAGTCAGCGGGGCAAAGATGGTGCCGTCAATAGCGGTAAGAGGGCGCACCTGTTGTACCTGCAGGGATAATTCCGGCAGTTTTCTGTTGGATTGGCGGGGCGCATCAGTGCCCCGGCCATTTTTATCATCAGCAGGTTTTGGCTGACGCCCAGGCTTTTTGCTTAAATCACCATCATAGACATTGTTCTGCTGGGCAAACTGCAGGATAACATAGCGCCCTGTCTGTGCTTTGTCTGTAAGTTCCGGTTTAGCGGTTACCCTTACCGCTGTAATCTCTTTGCCGGATACAGCAAAGTCCGTTGGCTTTACGGTTGATGGCAAAAGTGCTTTAGGATATTCTAAAATCGCAGCGGCAACCTGTTCGCCACTGCCGTAGACGCGAGTTACAGCCGTGACTTTTTGCAGGCCATGAGCGGCAGCCGCTGCCTGAACTTCACCAGCCTGTACGGTGGCTGCCTGTACCGGCAAAGCGCCCGGCAGCATAAATGCTCCTGTCCCCACCAAAGTCAAAGCCAATAATTTTTGATATCTGCGCATAATCGTACCTCCATACTATTTTTGAGCAATAAAAAAATCGACGTTCCCTAAAAAGGGCGGAAAGCCATTGAGGCTCTCCACGTCGATTTTCTGCCGCCGAAACGGCACGGCTCCTACACAGCCGTATATGCTATTGGACATACTATAACACAAGCAGAGCGGATTGACAAGGATGTTCTCGGCTATATACTACGATTATTTTTAGGGTTCGTAATTACGCTTTGGCCAGATTTTAGTATCGGTTTTGACATGATGATGAAAGTGGTAGCAAGTGTAGTTGTGGCCCGGCGTGGCGGCTTGTCGGCAACGGTTGAATACCTTAATATGTTCTTCAACGTCTCGAGCATACTCTAAATTTTATATCAGCGCATGGCCATAGAATAAAGTACGCTCTTTATAAAAAAACATTATTTGATATAATGTAAATGACATTTTAGATGATACTTTACATAAAAGAGGTGATGAGGTGAAAATAGGTTATGTTCGTGTTTCCACCTTGGAACAACACGAGGAACGGCAAACGGTGGAGCTGACAGAAAAAGCACACGTTGAAAAAATCTTCCTTGATAAGCTATCCGGCAAAGATACTGACCGTCCCCAGCTTCAGGCAATGCTGGAATTTGCTCGTGAGGGCGATACGGTCTATGTGTCAGAGTTCTCCCGGCTGGCGCGTAGCACAAAGGATTTGCTGGACATTGTGCAGCAGCTGAAGGAAAAACAGGTGCAGGTCATATCCCTGAAGGAGAGCTTCGATACATCAACACCTGCCGGAGAACTGGCAATGACCATGTTTGCGGCCATTGCTACCTTTGAGCGAAAGATTATGCTAGAACGGCAAAGAGAAGGAATCGCCCTAGCCAAGGCGCAGGGGAAGTACAGAGGGCGTAAGGAAGCCAAGAAGCCGCAAAATTGGCAAGAACTTGTTGTTAAATATCAATGCAGGGAAATAGCATCGGTTAGCGAATTAGTGAGAATATGTGGATGTTCTAGACCAACGATATATAAGTGGCTAAGAAGTTCAGGCATCAATAAAAGTAAATAAATTGGCATTTATGCTAAGTCGGAGGAATATAGCGTGGATAATGATCTAAAGTTTTTTACTAATGAGCCGGAGCGTGACCTATATGGTCGCTTCTGTAACATATTGAAGGGACACACTCAATTTTTTGACATATTGGTTGGTTATTTTCGAACCAGTGGCTTCTTTAAGTTATATCCTGCTATGAAGGATTTAGAGAAAGTTCGGATATTGGTTGGCTTAAATGTAGATGCAAAAACATTTCAAATCATAGAACAGTCAAAACAAGATAATTTGTTTGGTGGTGTGACTATAAAAGAGGCCACTGAACATTTTGAAAAGACAGTTGTAGATGAATTTGCAGAAGCTGAACCATCTATGTCTGTGGAACAAGGAGTACGTACTTTTATTGATTGGTTGAAGTCTGGGAAAATAGAATTGCGTATGTACACTTATGCACCTATTCATGCAAAAGTGTATATCCTACGTAAAGACCCGGAACATGTTCCTGACCAATTTGGCAGTGTTATCACAGGCTCCAGCAATTTTTCTATGGCTGGATTGCAGAACAATCTTGAATTTAATGTAGAATTAAAGGATAGTCATGATGTAAAATTTGCATTGCAGAAGTTTGAAGAATTGTGGGAACGAGGCGTAGATATAACAGAATCATATATTGCGACCGTGGACGGCAGTACATGGATGCGGGGGGATATTACACCTTATGAGATATATCTCAAAACTATTTACGAATATTTCAAGGAAGAAATAAATGCTGATAAGGAAGAATTAGCTGAAAACCTACTACCTGACGGCTATATGCGTCTGCAATATCAGATTGATGCCGTCTTGCAAGCCAAGAAAACACTGGAAGCTCATAATGGTGTATTTATTTCCGATGTTGTAGGTCTTGGCAAGACTTATATCTGTGCCATGTTAGCCAAAATATTGAAAAAAGGTAGAAAGCTGGTTATTTGTCCGCCGGTATTGGTGGACTACTGGAAAGAAGTACTGTTGGAATTTGATGTGGCCGCAGATGTTGTGTCTTTAGGAAAACTTGAATCAGTACTAGAGAGAGCCGATAAATATAAGTACGTATTTGTGGATGAGGCGCACAGATTCCGCAACGCCAGTACAGAGGCTTTTGGCAGATTGCATGCTATTTGCTACGGCAAGAGAGTAGTCCTGATTTCCGCCACTCCTATTAACAACTACACTAGTGATATAGAGAATCAGATTTATCTTTTTCAGCCGAAACATAATTCTAACATTGTAGGTGTTAAGAATTTGGAAGAATTCTTCTTGCAGCTTAGAAAAACACAGAATGAGGCAAAAAAACAAGGTGGAGCCGCATACTTTGCCCAAATCAGCGAGAATTCAGAAATTATTCGGGACAAGTTGCTCAGGCATATTATGATTCGCAGAACCCGCAGTGAAGTAGCAAAATACTATGCTAAGGACATAGAATTACAGGGCTTGAAATTCCCTAAATTGGATGCTCCTGAAAAAATTATATATGAATTTGATGAATTGACAGATAAGGTTTTTACCGAAACTATCAATGCTATTAAAGATTTTAGTTATGCTCGCTATAAGCCGCTTACTTATTTGCAAGGAAAAGCTGCGGAGCCATACGCAAAGATGATGGTAGCACAGCAAAACATGGGTGGATTCATGAAAGGCATTTTGGTGAAACGCTTGGAAAGCAGTTTCCACGCCTTCCGTCTAACTCTAGGAAGGTTCGTATCATCTTATGAAAAATTCATCGACATGTATAATAATGGTGAAGTATACATCAGTAAAAAAGTTGATGTATATGACTTGCTTGATGATGATGATGATGAGCGTTTGATGAAGCTTATCGAGACAGAAGATGTGATGCATTTCAATTCAAGTGATTTCCGTTCTAATTTTATCATTGATTTAGAGCGTGATTTGCAAAAGCTTTGCTATTTGCAAAAACTTTGGCAGTCTGTCAAAACTGACCCTAAACTTATTGAATTTGAAAATGAATTAAAAAATGATAATGTTTTAGCAAGAGCAAAAAAAATAGTCTTTACGGAATCTAAAGAAACTGCTCAATATTTAGCAGATAAGCTAGGGAAATTGTATGGAGAGAGAATTATTTCTTATTCAGGTGACAGCAACGCATCTCTAAAAAGAGAAATTGAGTACAGTTTCAATCCTAAGTTCGTTGAGCTAAATAAAGACAAGTATGATATATTGATTACGACTGATGTATTAGCCGAAGGTATTAACCTACATCGCTCTAATGTAATCATTAACTATGACTTGCCATGGAATCCAACAAGGATTATGCAGCGTGTTGGACGTATCAATCGTGTTGGGACTGCCTTTGAGCGTATCTATGTGTTTAATTTCTTTCCTACCTCACAAGCTAGTAAACAGCTCCCTTTGACTGACCGTATCTTGGAAAAACTTCAAGCATTCCATGACACTCTCGGTGAAGATTATAAATTCCTATCTGAAGATGAAAATCCGAGTCCTCAGAAATTGTTTCAGGACTTGTCGCAGAACATGGATGAGGAGCAAGAAGCTAGTCCGGAATTGCAATATTTAACGATAATCAGAGAGGTTAGGGATAATAATTCCCAGCTGTTTAACAAAATTAAGCAATTACCAAGGAAATCAAAAACAGGCCGGAATAGTACAGAAGTACAAGAAGATACAACACTCACTTTTATCCGCAAAGGTGCCTTGAAAAGCTTCTATATTTCAGATAGCCATAATTCTAATGGTTTGTCTTTTATGGAAGCCATGCGTTATTTAGAATGTGAGCCTAACGAGAAGAAAATTGCCGTAGAAAGTATATATTATGACCATTATCAAGCTAATAACCGTTCTTTTGATGTAGCATTGACAGCAGAAGATGTTATAACCAAGAAAAAGGCTGTTATTCGTGGTAATGATGCTAATGTCGTAAAAACGCTCAAAGCAGCGATTAGTTCCGGCCAGCTTACTGATGACCAAGAAGATATTGCCAAACGCATAATTCAAGCTATTGAAAATGGTGATATCCCCAAGAATGCTACTAAGGAAATAGTCAAACAGCTAAAAACGGCTACAAATATTGTTGCAGCCTTTGCAATCGTTCGTGACAATATAGATGATACATATTTGTATGAACGAAAAGATGTTGTCTTGCCAAATGAAGGAAAAAAGGAAGTTATTCTTTCGTGCTATATGAAGAAACAGGAGTAAAATAATGACAGAAAACAATCAGAAAAAAACGCTTTTCTTAAATACGCTAACATCTGCATATAATCATAAAGAATATGTGCATTTTCTGCAAGAATTGCTTAACGATGTGCAGTTAGTGGCACCAGGAACATTTAACAAAGAATACAGTAGCTTATCTGCTGTTATTGAAGGCCATTATCATATTGGCAACTACAAAGGGGCAGATGGTAAGAAAATGGCACTTTTTGCTGTTCAGCTGCAAAATAAAGGTAATGTAGAAAACGCCCGCAGTACGCAAAGAGCATTTATCAAGTCCTTGCTGGATAACTCTGGCTGTGATAGTGCCTTAGCTGCCTTTTTTACTATGGAAAAGAATAGCTATGGACAGGAGCAACCAAGCGATAAGTGGCGTCTTTCTCTTATCCGTATAGAATATGGTTTTGCCGAGGGCAAACTGAGCACAAAACTCACACCTGCTAAGCGTTATTCCTATCTGGTCGGCAAGGATGAGCCATGCCATACAGCGCAGGAAAGACTTTATGCTATGTTTGTGCAGGATGACGTTAATCCTAGCCTATGCGACTTGGAAGAGGCTTTCAGTGTTGAAACTGTCACTAAGCAGTTCTTCAACGACTACAAGGAAAAATATCTAGCTGTAAAAGAATATTTAGAGGAAACTCCTGATTTCATGACAGAGGCCGAGCGTTGCGGCTTTACCAGTGAGCAATTCACAAAAAAACTTATGGGGCAGATTGTCTTCCTCTATTTCATACAAAAAAAAGGCTGGCTTGGGGTGCAAGCATTCCCAGTACGCTTGACAGACAAAGAATATAAGAGTGCCCTTTTTAGAAATGCCAAAGCTCATAGTTTGATAGAGAAAGTTTACTCACAACCCGATAATGATGGTATTTCTCGTATTGACCAAAAGGCTTTATTTGCTCTTTCTGACGAAGATGCAAAATTTGTGTCCACACTGGTAAAAGGCAAGGCATGGGGAGAAGGGCCTAAGAACTTTATGCGCTCACTATATGAATCCTGTGTAAAGCGTGGAAAGAACTATTTTGACGATTACCTAGAGCCATTATTTTACGAGGCATTGAATGTAAATCGTGGGGAAAATGGCTTCTATGCACGATTCCACTGCCGTGTACCATTCCTAAACGGTGGTTTATTTGAACAGCTTGATAATTATGATTGGGTAAACTCTGATTTCCATATTCCAAATGAAATGTTCTCAAATGCAGATACCAAGGGCAAGGATGAGGCAGATGGTATTTTAGATATCTTTGACCGCTATAATTTCACAATGGCTGAAGATGAACCAATGGAACGTGAAGTAGCCATTGACCCCGAAATGCTAGGTAAAGTCTTTGAGAATCTGCTAGATGTAAAAGATAGAAAATCTAAGGGTGCTTTCTATACGCCTCGTGAAATAGTTCATTATATGTGCCAGGAAAGTTTGATAAATCACCTTGCTACTAGTACAGGAATTATAGAAGAGGACATAAGGAAGTTCATTCTCTATGGTGAATACTTCCGTGATAGTGATTGTCTTAAGACCAAAGAAGTTTATAAAGACGGCAAGCGTTCATACACAATTGACAAAGAACGTGACATGGAAATGCCGGAAAGTATATTCAGTTTCAAATCTAACGTGAACCGTCTAAAAGAAATTGACGATTTATTAGAAAATATAAAGATTGCCGATTTAGCAGTAGGCTCTGGTGCATTTTTATTGGGATTACTTAATGAAATAGTCAGGGCACGTCAAACCCTTTCAGCCTATATGGCTATAGAAATGAATGGCTTTCAGAGGCTCAATTTCTACGCCTATGGTCGTAAAACTTATGATTTGAAGGTAAATACTATTAAAAACTGCCTCTTCGCATGTGATTTGGAACCAAGCGCCACAGATATAACTAAACTTCGCCTGTGGCTTTCCATTGTTATAGACGATGAAACAGTGAAACAAGATAATTCTGATGGTATGTTTGACGTACATACGGAGCCACGTCAGTTACCAAACTTAGATTGTAATGTTATCTGTGGTAATAGCCTTGTAGATGAATTTGAAGGAATTTCGCTTATAACTGAAAGTCGTCTGCTAAAAAATCAATCAAAATTAGGTATGGATAGTTTTTATCAGGCTGGATTTGATAATATGCTCCGTGAGTTAATTAAACTACAAGATGAGCTTTATTTTACTAAAGAACACGAAACTAAAAAACAAATCAAAGATAAAATACATGATATTTACGATACAATTATTCTTCACCAAATAGGAAGTAATTTAAGAGCGGTAGACAATTATAATCGTATTAAAACATTATCCCAGCAGCCTTTTATATTATGGCAATTATATTTCCCAAAAGTATTCAGAGAAAAAAGGGGATTTGATATTGTTATTGGCAATCCACCATATATTAAAGAACGTGATAATAGTGATGTTTTTGAACCAGTAAATAATACAAAATTTGGAAAAAAATATCACCAAGGTAAAATGGATTATTGGTATTATTTTTTGCATAAAGCTATAGATCTAACAAATAAAACTGGGCATATTTCATTCATCACACCTCGTTATTGGATAAATGGAGCAGGCGCATCTAAACTAATTGAAAGAATACAACGAGAATTGAGTTTTGATGTTATTGTTGATATAGGTAAATTAAAAGTATTTGATAATGTTGTTGGCCTACATATGATTTGTCAATATTCAAAATCTAAACATGATGAATTACTATATAAGAAGTTAGAAAACTCATTAGAAGATTTATCCAAAATGAGTGATACAGAAAATCTAAAAGTTAAGGTTTTAGATAATGAAAAAATTATTTCATCGAATGAAATTGTTTTAGAAAATAGGACTGCATATGAGGGTGCGGTACATTTAGGTGATATAGCAGATATATCTCAAGGTGTGGTTGAGGCTTCGGATAAAATTAGCAATAGGATGTATAAAAAGAATCCTAGGACGGATATGTTTGTAGGTAAAGGGATATTTGTATTATCAAAAAATGAAATAGATGCACTAAAGCTTTCTAACAAAGAAAAAGATTTACTGGTTCCCTATATTGATGGTAATGATATGTCTCGCTATTTCTTAACAGAGAATGCTCGTAATTGGCTTATATATTCAGATAAACAAGTAAAAAATATCATAGCTGAAGATAATGATTATGTAAGAATAAAAAACCACTTGGATTATATGTCAGAATACATTACTTCATCCAATGCTCCGTATGGTATTCATAGACCTAGAAAAAGATATTTTTTTGAATCCCCAAAAATAATTATGCCATCTATGTTTGCCACAAATGATTTCGTAATCGATTATAATAATAATTATTATGTTGGAATGTCATTTCAATGTATAGTTATAACTAATAAGCAATATTTAATTGAGTATGTTTTAGCAATATTAAATTCTACAATAGCTAAAGAATGGTTTTACTCTTATGGGAAAAAGAGAGGAGCAGGAGTAGATATTGGTGTTGATAAAATTAGAACATTTCCAATTATGCCCTGCGAGATGGAAATTCAAATCAAAATCGCCAATAAAGTAAAATTGCTAATGCAGAATTATGAAAGAAATATAAAGTACGACAAAGAAATTGATGAACTTATAAGTGGTATTTATGGAGGTAAATTATGCCAGATATAAAATTTGAAATAAAGCATCATATAGGTGTTCTATCTGAAGGTAACAAAGGTTGGTGTAAGGAACTTAATATTATTTCATGGAATGGTCGTGAACCTAAATATGACATCCGTGAATGGTCACCGGAACATGAAAAGATGGGCAAAGGAACTACACTTTCCAATGAAGAAATTGAAAAGCTTTATGACCTGTTAAGGAATGTTATGGAAAAATAAATCACTTAGTTTGATAGTAATACTCCCCTACGCAATAAGTTAGGGGAGTATTATTATATGCGAAACAATCATAAACTTAGTGTAAAATATTTCTCGGTCGATTGTTTACAACAGAAAAGGGAACCCTGTATCATAGTGTATGCTCAACTAAACACAGAAACAGAATTCCCATGGATATTAATATAGCAGAAGTAATTAACATAGTAAAGACCACAAAAAATAATATTGACCGAGAAGATAGGCTGAAAAAGTATTTTGAGGCACTGGCATGTGAAATGGTAAGCAAGGCGCTAGAAGAAATCGACCGGGAACTGGCAGCACAGTATGGCAAAGACGGCTGGCAGGTAGAGCGCAGGGATTGCCGGACTTTGCAGACAACCTATGGTACCATCTGCATAAAGCGAAGACGGATGCGTAAAAAAGAAGGCGCTTGCTTTTTTTAAGAATTCGTTCTCCTGCTCAGGGTCTTTAATCCGTTTCTGCAGTCTGCGTAACTCCGCATCTTCGTCACGAAGCTTGCCACTGCCGACAAAGGGCTGCTCCGGGGGCTTCAGGTATCTAGCTTTCCAAGTGTATAGGGAACTTACGTTGACACCTATTTCTCTGGCTACCTGACTAGCTGGAACACCTCTCAGGACTCTTTTTGCGGCTTCTTCCTTAAATTCATTACTGTACTTATTCAATCGTATCACCTCATGAATGTATTTTACCATTCATTTAAGGTGTCTAGCAAAGTGGGTATGGGGCACGGATGTTGCCTATACAGCGAGCGCCTTGTTTTTTTAGTCCGGCGTGAAATACTAATTTTAGTGTTGGGAATAGTGAATTATAATTAAATATGAATCACTTTGCGCAGAAAATGGGCCAGTCAGTTTCAATTTGAAACTGGCTGGCCTTTTTGGTATGTATTTTTACTGGTAATCTAAATAGGGATGTGTTATTTCACAGCCCCTTTTTTTGTCTGTATATGCAGGAGTAGCAGTCTTGGGGAGAGAATATAAAGTAAAGGCGTTGGCATGAAAATTTGCCGTTGAGAAAGAGGTTCAGGTAATGGAAGAAATGGATGAACGTTTATGGATACAGCTTTGATTGCGCGGCACGTGGGGGCCTCAATCCTGGCTATGCTAGGGGCTATGGCGGGGAGTCTTGCGAATAGTGCGCTGGCAGGTATATTTTTTGGGGCAGCCGGGCTGGCCGTCATGAGTGTGGTGATGCCCTTTTATTTTCTGTTCTCCGTTATCGGTTCCTTGGTGGGCGTGGGCGGAGCTACGGCAGCCGCCTATTCTCTGGGGCGTGATGATACGCGCGGGGCAGATAGCGCTTTTTCATTGTCCGTCTGGTTGTGTCTGGGGCTTTCATTCTTGCTGGGAGCAGCAGGTTCTCTATGCTTGCCGGATATGTTGTATGTTTTTGGTGCGACGCCTGAGATACATGGAGCGGCTTATGACTATGGCTTGGTCTATATATGGGGCGGTGTGGGCACGGCACTTTTTTATTTGCCGTTTAATTTTCTGCGATTATCCGGGCGTCTCAAACTAATCATCGGTTTGTTTTTGGGATTGGCGGTGCTGAACGTTGCGTTGGATTTGTTTTTTATCCAGGTGCTGTCTTTGGGCATCGCGGGCATTGCTGGTGGAACCGTGTTGGCTTCGGTTCTGGTTTCGCTGGCGGGGATATTTTGTTTGCTTAGGGGGGAATCAGCTTTTCACTTTGTGCGGCAGTGGAACATGCGTCTTGCTTTGCGTCTTATGCAGTTGGGGAGCCCGGCTGCCTCAAACAATCTTTTGACGTTTTTCCGGCTGATAATTTTGAACCGCTTATTGCTGGCGACAGCTGGCGAAGTTGGGCTGGCTGCTTTTTCCGTGGTTACGGCTTTGGAGAATTTTTCCCTGATCGTGCTTTCTGGTTTAGCACAGGGGACATCTTCGTTTATCAGTGTACTGACGCGGGAGTTTGATACCGTAAGCGTGCGGCGTATTGAGCATGATGCGCATATTATCGGTTTTGTGCTGGTGGGGATTTTGTCAGCGGTTATCTGGCTTTTTCCCACAGAGATTGCGGCTTTGTTCGGTCTGTCAGGTTTGGAACTGGCAGCCGCTTCTGAGGCGGCCTATATCTTTGCCTTTAGTCTGCTGCCGTCTGTCTGCTGTTATCTGATGATTTTCTATTATCAGGCGGCAGGTTTCACAGGCCTGGCTAATGTGCTGGTGATTTCCCGGTCCTTCATCTTTATTCTGCTGCCCGCCTGGCTGCTGGCACCTATATTGGGGCTGCCTGGTATTTGGTGGTCGTTTACGATTGCTTCTCTTAGCCCGCTCATTTTTATGCTGGTTGTCAAGCCATTTTATGCCCGGCGCGGGTATGCCGGTTTTTTGCTGCAGGACCTGACCGCTGAGCGCACGGGGAAATACCATTCCTTTTCTGTCAAGGCTGACACCGAGGCCATCATAACAAAGATGGATGAGCTGGAGGAGTTCTGTGAGAAGAATTCTTTGACTGGCAAAGAAACTATGCTGGTGCGTATGTCCATGGAGGAAATGATGTTGAGCATCAAGGACCATTCCTGCCGGGACAGTGAATCTTTGCTGGATGGGCGGATATTGTTGGTAAAAAACGAGGGGAAAAACACAATTGTCTTGCGTATCCGGAATATGGGAAAAATGTTCAATCCCTTGGAATATTACGGGCGGCTGCAAAAGACCGATCCTTTGGCGCTGCAGGATGCGCTGGGCATTGCGATGGTGTTAAAGGCTGCGGATGTGATTCATTACAAAACGACTTTTGGCATAAATAACCTTATGGTTCTGATATACAGGAAATGAAGGAGGAAGCGTATGGAATGTAAGATAGCTGAGCGTGACGGACGACAGCTGCAGGTGGTGTATCGTGAATTTCGCACCGCTGATGCGCCGGGGCTTATTGCCTGTATTCGGGACGAATATGACAGCACTTATTTGAAACCTGATTTCTATGATCCCGACTTTATTGTGAGCGGCGTGGAAGAGGGGACTTTTCATTTTCTGTTGGCTGAAGCAGAGGGAAAGATTGTAGCGGCTTTAGGGCTGAAACTGAATCCTCCCTACGATACCATGTGCGAGTGGATAACCGGCGTGGTGCTGAAGGAATATCGCCGCTTTGGCATCATGAATGTTCTGTTTCGGATGATGCTGGACAAAATGGCTGCCATGCCGGGGATTTCAGCGGGCTATGGCTTTTCTGTTACCTATCACGATATATCGCAGCGGGCAATGGGCAAGCTGGGCTTTATGCCCTGTGGCTTTCTGCTTTCTGTGCTGGCCATACAAAATATCTCCCATTCCTATGTCCGGGATGGTAATAGGAAACATCATCATATCATCATCGTCAGGCGGCAGGAAAAAGAAGATGCAGGAACCATCTATGTGCCAGCTGAGCATGAGAGCATAGCTAGGCGGGTTTATGACTCTTTAGGTGTATCTGTAGCTATTGATAGTGATTTTGTCCCGCTGTATGGGGAAAGTCATTGCCGGGTGGAAAACGATGTTGGGCAGGCAAGCTGTACCATCTGGGTGGAGAAATGTGGTTTGGATTTAGCAGAATGCATCGCTGCCATTGAATCTGAATATCAAGGGCAAAACCAAACCTTCAACATTTTTTTGAATGTTAGCGATGAGCGGGCGGTGGCGGCATATCAGGAGCTGCGAAAGCTGGGATATTTCTTTGCCGGCTGGCGTCCTATTTCCGGACAGCGGGAAATCATGGTACTGCATAATCCTTGTGGGGTACCGATAGATTTTGCTGCACTGTCTATTGCTGAAGCTGGTGAATATTTGCGGGAGTATGTCGCAAGGTGTTATGAGAACAGGGGAAATTCTTATGGTTAAAACGGGGATAAAAAAGCAAACCTTGACGCTGTTGCTTTTGTGTATTCTGGTGACACTGGTTCTAGTGGGAGGGATTGCCCTTTATGGTATGGTAAACATCCGTTCCAGTGCAGTTCAGATTGGACAGAGTATTGGGCAGTCTGCGGCGGAGAACAGCAGTGAAGTTCTCCGCGAGGACCTGAAAGGCGATTTGAGGCGTATGCTGACTAACCGCGGCAAGCAGATCGAGCTGATATTCGCCAATATAGGTCAGAACGTGACTATGCTGTCACAGGAGATGACGAATATTCGGCAAAATTCGGGGAACTATGCTTTGCGCCATGTATCCGAACCTGATCGCAGCCGGGCAGGGCAATTAGCAGCCCAGTTGCAGTATGCGCCCAATGCGGAAAAAGGCAGCGCGGCTTTGCAGCGAGAAATTGGCCTTACAGCTAATCTGCAGGACTGGCTGTTTCAGGTAAACGACAGTCAGGCAGCAGTGGCCTCGGCCTATGTGGCCTCAGCCAGCGGTTTCGGCATTACTGTAGACGATCGTTCGGACAAGAAATTCAAAGATGGCGAGACGGTGCCCTTTGCTATTGACTTCAGAACCCGTCCATGGTATCAGGATGCAGCCACGCAAAAGAAAATGATTTTTTCCCGCGTGTTCCATGATTTATACAGCGGGAATTTAGGCATAACTTGCGCGGCCCCGTATTATGACGAGCGGGGGGAAGTAGCTGGTGTTGTAGGCATGGGCATGTTCCTGACACAGGTCAGCGATGTCATCGAGGGCACCCGTCTGGGTGAGACTGGTTATGGCTTTTTGATGGGAAAGCAGGGGCAGATTATCTTCTCGGCTAAAAACAGTGGGGTGCTAAAGGCCGAAGGGCCGGAAGGGAAGAGCTTGTTGGAGGCTGAGGATACACTGGCTGATATTGCCCGCCATATGACAGCTGGCGAGACCGGCCTTAGTGAGGTAATAATTGACGGTGTGCCCTGCTATTTAGCCTATGCGCCTGTGAAGGAAATGGATGCCAGCTATGGCATTGTCATGGAGGCGGAAGAGGTCAACCGCCCGGTTAAGGCCAATGCAGAAGTGATTGAAAAGACTACGGCAGACTTTATTGATGTTCTGAACCAGTCCATATGGCAGACGCTGTTGGCTGTGCTGACACTGGCAGCTTTGTTCCTGCTGGCTGTGCCTTTTGTCAGCAGCCGGGTGGCAGAGCGTTTTGTCAGACCTATTCATGAGCTGGCTGATGGCGTGCGAGAAATCGCCAGTGGCAATCTGGAGAAGAAACTATCCATCAATACCGGCAATGAGATTGAGCATTTGGCGGTCTGTTTCAATGCCATGACCTATGAATTGCAGAATCAGATGAAGAATCTGGCACAGGTCACGGCGGATAAAGAAAGAATCTCCACAGAGCTGAGTGTGGCAACCAATATTCAGGAAAGCATGCTGCCACGTATTTTCCCACCTTTCCCGGAGAAAAAGGAGTTTGACATTTATGCCAGCATGCATCCGGCCAAAGAAGTAGGCGGCGATTTTTATGATTTCTATATGGTAGATGATAATCATGTCATGATTACGATTGCCGATGTGTCCGGCAAAGGGGTGCCGGCCGCGCTCTTCATGGTGATTGCTAAGACTATCCTGAAGAACTTCGCCCTTACCATGAGCGGCAGCAAGGATTTGGCACCGTTGGTGTCCTGCACGAATGACCAGCTCTGCCAGAACAATGATGCCATGATGTTTGTCACCGCCTTTGTGGGGCTCTTGAACATCAAGACGGGGCATTTGACCTATGTCAATGCGGGACATAATCCTCCTTTGGTCTATCGGGCCAAGGACAAAAAGTTCTCCTATATGGAGGTGAAACGCAATTTTGTTCTGGGAGGAATGGATGAACTGGAATTCAAAGGTCAGGACCTGACTTTGGAGCCGGGCGATAAGTTATTACTTTATACCGATGGCGTGACAGAGGCTTTGAATGAAGCCGATGAGATGTATGGCGAGGAGCGGCTGATAAATACTCTGGATGCTGCTGGGGCAGATAAACTGAATTTGCAGGAACTTTTAGCAGTGGTGCAAAAATCTCTGGCGTTGCATGTGGGAACGGCGGCGCAGTCTGATGATATTACCATGCTGACCTTGTCGTATTATGGCGATATGACAAAGGAGGGGGAAGATGTATAAGGAACTAGTTACGGCGGCTAAGGTAGAAAAGCTGCCTGTAGTCAATGAATTCATTGAATGCCTTTTGGCAGATATGGACTGTTCCCCAAAAACGCAAATGCAAATTGAGCTGGTGGTGGAGGAAATTTTTGTGAATATTGCCAGCTATGCGTATGAAGGCGATGAGGGTGAGACCATCATACGCGGCCGAATCATCGAGGACCCTTCAGGGATGGAATTGATCTTTATGGACAAGGGGAAACCTTATGATCCTCTCGCCCGTATGGACCCCAATGTTAATGCATCCATGGAAGAGCGAAACATTGGCGGGCTGGGGATTTTCCTAGTCAAAAAGAATGTGGATGCTATACATTATGAATATAAGGATGGTAAAAATATCCTGAGCATCCTTAAAAATTTTTAGGCGTAAAACAAAAGATGCTGTGTTACTGTTTAGCACATCTTCCAAAGCTGCCAAAAGAGGAACCATATTCTCCTTTGGCAGCTTTGCCTGTCTGGCGGCCATGACAAAGTAGGCGTAGACAATATCATTGAATCTGCCAGTGTTGAAAAGCAGGTATTTTATAGCTTAGAAAAGAAATCTTCTTTTTTAGCTATAATCCTGCAAGCAAGAGCAATGCATATCTCTCTGTCCATTCGAGTGTATTATTAAGTAAAGATAAAGAAAAAATGTTGTATT
>NZ_CAJODG010000047.1 GCF_905233635.1 Selenomonas sp. AE3005
AATTATTGATGGTGGTGGTCATGCTATGGTCATGGAAAGACCATATTACAAGAAGTTTAGGGAAAATGTGCTGAGATTTTTGCAGGCAAATTAAGGAGAGCTTTTAGTGAAAGCAGCAATAGTTTATGATTCAGGAACACATACGACTATCTAGTATTGTTGTAGAATTGTAGATGGGAACGCTGGTGGATTACATGACCGTATACAGCAAGGAGGATATCAGCGTAACATTCAAGGATGGTACGGAAAGTCATATAGGGTAACAGTGGCACGGGCAAAGTCTCGTGCCAATTTTCTTGTATTCCTTTCTTATTTTGTGGTAAAATAACTGTTATGTGAGTTCGTAGAGATTGCAGATTGGAGGTTTTTGTTTGGCTGCAATTACATATGAATTAGTGAAAAAGGACGAGGCCACAGGTGCTCGTGCCTTTCCTACCCCGATTTTTATGCCGGTTGGAACACAGGCCTCGGTGAAAGGCGTATCGCCGGATGAGCTGAAGGATTTGGGGGCAGGGATTATCCTCTCCAATACCTATCATCTTTTCCTGCGTCCCGGTATGGAGCTCGTGAAAGAGGCTGGCGGCCTGCATAAGTTTATGCATTGGGACGGTGCTATCCTCACGGACAGCGGCGGCTTTCAGGTGTTTTCCCTGGGCGATTTGCGGAAAATAACGGAAGAGGGTGTAACCTTCCGTTCGCATATCGATGGTTCCAAGAAATTCCTGTCGCCGGAGGTTTCCATGCAGGTGCAGATGTGTCTGGGCTCTGACATTGTCATGGCCTTTGACGAATGTGTGCCATATCCGGCCGACCATGATTATGCCAAGCAGTCCACGGAGCGTACCCTGCGTTGGGCTAAGCGCTGCCAGGATGTAATGACGGCACCGAATCAGGGGCTGTTCGGCATTGTGCAGGGCGGTATGTATAAAGACCTGCGCCACTGGCATGCAGAACAGATGGTAGAAATGGACTTCCCCGGCTACGCTGTCGGCGGCCTGTCCGTAGGTGAACCGCCGGAGCTCATGTATGAAATGCTGGAATACAGCACTTCCCTGCTGCCGGAAAACAAGCCCCGTTATTTGATGGGCGTGGGCACACCGGACCATCTGGTGGAAGGCGTTATGCGCGGCATTGATATGTTTGACTGCGTATATCCCACCCGTGTAGCCCGTAACGGCATGGCCATGACCTGGACTGGCAGACTCGTGATGAAGAATGCCAACCTGACACATGACCATAATGTGATTGAAGAAGGCTGCGGCTGTTATGCCTGCCGTAATGGTTATACCCGTGCCTATATCCGTCACCTGGTCCGGGCTGGCGAGATTTTTGGCCTGCGTCTGCTGTCCCTGCATAATCTCTACTTCCTGGAAGAATTTGTCCGCCGCATGCGGCAGTCCATTATTGATGGTGAGTTCAGTAAGTTCCGCAGTGACTTCCTGGCCAACTACAAGCGATAACGAGGAGCGATGTTTATGAGTCCAGAAACTATGGCAGCACTCAGCACCTGGGGTCCAATCCTGGTGATGATTATGATTTTCTACTTTTTGTTGTACCGTCCCCAAAAGGCCGCGCAGAAACGCCGCATGAATATGCTGGACAGCCTGAAGACCGGCCATAAGGTTATGACCATCGGCGGCCTGTACGGCACGATTGAGGCCATTGATGACAAAGTTGTGAGACTGAAAATTGCCCCTAACACGGTCATTGAAGTTTCCCGTGCCTCGATTAACTCCAATATCAGTCTCGAAGAACAGCAGGACTGATGGCGGGGGGCGCAAATCCCGGGGCTAAGGATGTATTGCGGTCTAAGGTCTTAGCCGCACGGCAGGCCTTGCCGACGGAATACAGAGCTAAGGCCTCGCTGGCAATGACGGCAGCACTGCGGTCCTTAGCTGTTTATCAGGAGGCACAAAGCATTTTTGTCTATGCGTCTACACCTGATGAAGTACAGCTTTATGACTTAATGGCTGCTGCCCTGCAGGCTGGTAAGACGGTGACACTGCCGCTGATTACCGGCCCCCGGCAGATGGAGGCAGTGGTGCTCCGTTCGCTTAAAGATTTGGTGCCGGGCAGATACGGTATAAAAACCGTGGCCGCGGAAAAGCGCAGGCTGTTTCCTGCGGCCGATATCGGGCTTATCATTGTACCTGGCGCGGCTTTTACGGCTGACGGTCAGCGGCTCGGGCTCGGCGGTGGCTTTTATGACACCTTTATGGCAGAAAAAGCGCCGCAGGCCTATAGAGTGGCGCTGGCTTATGACTGTCAGCTGGTGGAGTCAGTGCCGGTGGAACCACATGATATGTCTGTGGATATGATACTTACGGAAAGTAAATGCTTAAAAGTGAGTGATAAGTGATGGAAGTAAAAATAGGACTTGCCAAAACGGCGAAATATGCCACCGAGGTTTGTGGCGATACCTGTGATGTGGTAGAGCGTCCCCATGGGGGAATCTCGGCCATTATCGCTGATGGTCAGGGCAATGGCCTGGCGGCTCATCACACCAGCAGCTGGGTGGTCAATAAGGCCGTACAGCTCATTTCCGATGGGGCGCGTGACGGAGCCGTGGCCCGGGCCGTGCATGATTATCTTTATGCCATGAAGGATAAAAAGGTATCCTGTACGCTAACGGTGGTCAGTGCTGACCTGGATACGGAAACAGCCGTTATCAGCCGTAATTCCAATTGCCCGGTTATCATCAAAACTGATGAATACGAGTCTGTTTATGATGAAAACGTGGAACCAATCGGTGTCAACCGCCACATGAAACCGTTGATGTATGAAGTGCCTCTGACACCTGGCATGTTGATTGTATCCTATACGGATGGCATTGCTCATGCCGGAAAGAAACGTTCCGGACACCCGGCCGATTTCAATAAGATACTGGAAATTGTCCGCAAGAACGGGGCGGAAGACGTGTCGTTTATCGCCAAGAGTATTATGGATTATGCCTTGGAGCTCGACGCCGAGAAGGCCTCAGATGATATGACGGTGCTGGTGATGGGGATAACGGAAGGTTCGCCGTCCAGCCCGAAGATTGAGCAGCTGGAAGTTACTTATCCTTACTAATCTTGTTACAACTGGATAGGAGTGATTGTCTTGAAGATTGCGGTTGTGGGAGTTTGTGCCTCGGGGAAAACTACGCTGGTGGCTGGGTTAAAGGCTGCTGGCTATGATGCTTATAATGTAGCGCAGGAACATTCCGGGATTCATGATTTTTGGGCGAAACGCCATCCAGATATATTAGTAATGATTGATGCCACCATGCCGGCGATTCGCAAACGGCGGACGGTGTACTGGAATGAGGACAGACTGGCAGTACAGCATAAGCGGCTGGCCGATGCCAGGGCACATGCTGACCTTTATATTCAGACCGACAACTACAACGCCGAACAGGTTCGTGACAAGGTCATCAATTTTGTTAATAAATATAATAAATAAATCACAGAAGGGATTGAATTCATTGAGACAGCATAATCTCATGAAACTGATTGTCTGTGTTCTCGCAATTATCGGCATTTTTGTTGCCTTTGTTAAGCCCCTGGCATTTTCCATTCGTCAGGGCCTTGACCTGCAGGGCGGCACGCATGTCGTACTCGAAGCCGAGGATACGGACATTGCCAAGGTAAACGACGACGCTATGAACCGCGTGGTTACCATCATGGAAAAGCGTGTCAACTCGCTGGGCCTTACGGAACCGATTATCCAGCGTGAGGGTGAGCGCCGGGTTATCATCGAACTGCCCGGTGTCAAAGACCCGGACGCCGCTATTAAGACCATCGGCAAGACCGCAATGCTGGAGTTTAAAGACGAAGAAGGCAATACGGTACTTACCGGTACTGACCTGAAGAACGCTACGGCTGCTACGAATCAGCAGTCCGGTCAAAACGTGGTCAACCTGGAATTCTCTGATGAGGGTGCGAAAAAATTTGCCGACCTCACGACGAAAAATGTCGGCCGTACCATTGCCATCCTGCTTGATGGTGAAGTGCTGACCGCACCGAATGTCCGCGAGCCTATCCTGGGCGGCCGTGCCGAAATCACCGGCCAAAAGACGCTCGAAGAGGCACAGAATCTGGCTATCGTCCTGCGCAGTGGTGCTCTGCCGGTTAAGGTAAACATCATTGAAACCCGTACGGTTGGTCCGTCCCTTGGTCAGGACTCCAAGGATAAGTCCGTATTTGCCTTTGCCGTAGGTATTGGCGCCGTACTGCTCTTCATGCTGCTCTTCTACCGTCTGTCCGGCTTTATTGCTGACGTGGCTTTGATGGCTTATACCATCATGCTGCTGGGGCTGCTTTACCTGCTGGACGCTACGCTGACTCTGCCTGGTGTGGCAGGTATCATCCTGTCCATTGGTATGGCCGTTGACGCTAACGTGCTGATTTTCGAGCACTTTAAAGAAGAATATCAGATTCAGGGCAAGACCTTGCGCCTGTCCATGGACGCCGGCTTTAAGCGTGCTTTTACCACGATTTTTGACTCCAACATCACGACGATTATTGCTGCTGGCGTGCTGTTCTTCCTGGGAACAGGTACTATCCGCGGCTTTGCCATTACCCTCGGTCTGGGCACGATGCTGTCCATGTTTACGGCCATTACTTTGTCACAGTATCTCCTGAAACTGATGATTAACTCGAAGATTTCGGAGAACCCGGGAGCCTATGGTGCCAATGGCTATATGCTGTGGAAAAAGGAGGACTTGAAACATGAACAAGCTTGATATTGCAGGCCGTTCAAAGATTTGGTTTGCTATTTCCACCGTTGTCATTGTGGCCGGCATTATCTGTATGTGTGTCCGCGGCTTTAACTTTGGTATTGATTTTACCGGTGGTACGATTATTGATTTGAAATTCGCGCGTCCTGTGGCGATTGCCGAAGTGCGTTCCAGTCTGGCAAAATTCGGTATGGAAGGCGCTACTATCCAGCTGTCGGGCGCTCAGTCAGATGTGACGGCGGCTGAGGACGTGATGATTCGTGCGGCCGATATGGAAGAGGAACAGCGCAAGGAAGTTATGGCCGCCCTCAAAAGTGATGTAGGCGACTATACGGTTATGCGTGAGGAAAAGGTAGGGGCTACTATTGGTGGCGAACTTATCACCAACGCCGTGTTGGCACTGGTGGTTTCCTGGGCGCTGATTATCGCCTATGTGGCCTATCGCTTTGAATGGCGTTTCGGCGTGGCTGCTGTATTGGCGCTGATTCACGATATTCTCATCGTGCTGGCGGTTTTCTCTTTCACGGGACGTCAGATAGATTCTTCCTTTATTGCGGCACTCTTAACCATTGTCGGTTATTCCATAAATGATACCATCGTTATCTTTGACCGCATCCGTGAAAATCTGAAGCTGCACTTCCGCCGGGGCGGCGATGTGGTTAAGCTGGTGAATACATCTGTTTTCCAGACACTGACCCGTTCCTTGTACACAGTGTTTACGGTAATGTTTACCACCTTTGCCCTGTACTTCTTTGGCGGTGAAACCACGAAGGATTTTGCTTTTGCCCTGCTGGTTGGTTTTGGCTGTGGCTGCTATTCTTCAATTTTCATTGCCAGCCCCCTGTGGATTGTGTTCCGCAAGATGGGTGACAAGAAAAAGGTTGCAGCTAATGCAGCCGTTGCCAAGTAAAAAAGAATATTTGATAACGCCCGAAGGACGGATGAAATATCTGCCTTCGGGCGTAGTTTTTATGGCAAAGAGGAAAATTATCATTTACGCCGAAATCAAAATAGGATAAGATATTATCCGGGAGTTGTAAACTATGTTGAAAGAATGGAAACTTAGCGCCGCTGTACCAGAGGCGGCAGATTTTGCCCATAAATTAGGCGTTACTGAGATTGTGGCGCAGATATTATGGAACCGCGGCCTGCAGACAGTAGAGGCGGCGGAAACTTTTTTACACCCGGAAAAACAGGCTTTTCATGATCCTTTTTTGCTGAAGAATATGGATAAGGCTGTAGACCGCATTGCTGCTGCGTTGACAGCTGGCGAAAAGATTATGGTTTACGGGGACTATGACGTGGACGGCATGACAGCTACTACGCTGATGGTGCATAACCTGCGAGCCCTGGGGGCTCGCGTCGATTTTTATATACCTCATCGGGAAAAGGAAGGCTATGGCTTTAATCTGCCGGCATTGCAGCAGATAGCGGCAGATGGAACCGGGCTGCTTATCTCGGTGGACTGCGGCATTGCTTCTGTAGATGATGTGGCGGCCATGAAGGGGAGCCTTGATATCATCGTCACAGACCATCATATTCCCGGGGCGGTTTTGCCGCCGGCTTTGGCGGTGATAAATCCTCATCGTGAGGACTGCCCTTATCCTGACAAAGATTTGGCCGGTGTCGGTGTGGCTTTTAAGCTGTGTCAGGCATTGTGGAAGAGGCTGGAGGGACAGGACTACTGTCAGGATTTGGAGATTGTGGCCCTGGGAACGGTGGCAGATATTGTGCCGCTCTTAGGAGAAAACCGCCGGATTGTGGCGCAGGGGCTGCAGCATATGCGAAATTCTGCCTCAGCCGGTATGAGAGCTTTGGTGGATGTGTCTGAGATTCGGGATGAACAGCTCAATACCGGTCATGTCGGCTTTCGGCTGGCACCACGTCTCAATGCGGCCGGACGTATCGGTTCGGCCCGTAAAGGGGTGGAACTGCTCCTGTCCAAGGACGCGGAGCAGGCGGCCAGTCTGGCTATGGAAATGGATATGCTCAACAGCCAGCGTCAGACCATTGAGCAGGAGATTCTGGCCAAAGCGGAGGCTGAACTGGCAGGTGTTGATGTCAACAACTTGCCGGCGATTGTTGTGGCCGGGGAGAAATGGAATCCCGGCGTAATTGGCATTGTAGCCTCCCGGCTGGTGGATAAGTATTATAAGCCGACCATTATTTTCAGCATTCAGGATGATGGCAAATGCAAGGGCTCCTGCCGCAGTATTGAGGGCCTGCATATGTATGAGGCGTTGCAGCAGTGCCGGGAACATATTGTGCAGTTCGGCGGTCATTCACAGGCAGCCGGGCTGACCGTGGCTTTGGAGGAACTGCCGGCTTTTAAAGAGGCTTTTGCCCAGGTGGCAGCAGCGACGCTCAGCGACGATGATTATATCCCCAAGGTCAAGGTGGAGGCGGAACTGCCGCCGGAAGATATCACCTTTGAACTCGTGGAAGAACTGGCCGCGCTGGAACCGTTTGGCATGAAAAATCCCAAGCCGCTGTTTGGTGTGCGCAATATCCGCGGAACATCGGCCCAGGCCATCGGCAAGGAAGGCCAGCACCTGCGCTTTCAGGTGGGGACGGCTGACCAGCCGCGTACGGCGTTACTGTGGAACCGCAGCGACTATGTGGGGATTGTCAACAGTGAGGCGCTGGATATGGTCTACAGCCCGGCGGTCAACGAATGGCAGGGCAGCCGCAGCCTGCAGTGTATGGTGGACAGCATTGCGCCGGCAGATGGGGAGCGCAATTTCCCTGAACGTGATATTTTAGTAGATATTTATAAATTCTTATATGTTATTCAGCAGCAGGAAGGGAAGATTCCCTATACGCCGCAGGAACTTACGGTTCGTTTCTGTGGCCGGGGAAAACATCTTTCCCTGTACACCATGAGTGTGGGGCTGCGTATTTTCCAGGAACTCAATCTCCTGCATATGGATTTAACGGAAAACTGTTATTATCTGCCCAAGGCCAGCGGGCGGATGGATTTGGAACAATCGCCGACATACAGGCGGCACCGCTAGGGAAGGGGGAAATAATCATGAATGACAAAGACAAAGCACCAGTTACAATAGATTCCATCATCGCAGCGGTGCAAAGTTATGAGCCCCGGGCTGATGTAGAGATGATTCGCCGGGCTTATGACCTGGCAGCTGACGCCCACAAAGGGCAGGTACGTGTTTCCGGGGAGCAGTATATCATCCACCCTTTGCATGTGGCGGAAATTCTGACGGAACTGCACATCGATGATGTGACCATCAGCGCGGCCCTGCTGCATGACGTGGTGGAGGACACCATCTATACCAACGAGCAGATAGGCGAAATGTTCGGTGAAGAAGTGGCCATGATTGTGGACGGGGTCACCAAGCTGGGACGGATTAAATATAAATCCAAGGAAGAAGTGCAGCTGGAAAACTACCGCAAGATGTTTTTGGCCATGGCCAAGGATATCCGGGTTATCATGGTGAAGCTGGCTGACCGCCTGCATAATATGCGCACGCTCAAATATATGCGCGAAGATAAGCAAAAGCGCATTGCCAAGGAAACCATTGAGATTTATGCGCCACTAGCCAATCGTCTGGGTATTTCCAATATCAAGTGGGAACTGGAGGATTTATGCCTGCGCTATCTGGAACCGGAAAAATACTATGATTTGGTCGAGAACGTCAAGCAGAAGCGCAAGGAACGTCAGGCCTTCATTGATACCGCCATTGAACAGATAGAACAAAAAATCGGCGAAGCAAAGATTAAAGCAGAAATCAAAGGACGGGCCAAGCATTTTTACAGCATTTACAAGAAAATGCTCCGGGACAAGAAAGATATCAGTGAGATTTACGACCTCTCGGCCATCCGCGTACTGGTGGAATCCGTAAGGGACTGTTATGGTGTGCTCGGTGTAATCCATGCAATGTGGAAGCCGATTCCGGGACGGTTCAAGGACTATATCGCCATGCCGAAGTCCAACGGCTATCAGTCGCTGCATACCACGGTGATGACGCGCGGCTATCCGCTGGAAATTCAGATTCGTACCTTTCACATGCACGAGGTATCAGAATTTGGTGTAGCAGCGCATTGGAAGTACAAGGAAAACGGTAAGGGGTCTACTGCGGGCGGTGCCATGGACCAGAAGATGAACTGGCTCCGGCACATGGTCAGCCTGCAGCAGGAACTAAGTGACCCCAAGGAGTATTTTGAGGCCCTGAAGGTGGATATCTTCTCCGATGAGGTCTTTGTCTTTACTCCCAAGGGAGATGTTATTGACCTGCCCAAGGGCTCGATTCCCATTGATTTTGCTTACCGTATTCATACGGAAGTGGGCCATCACTGCGTAGGTGCCAAGGTCAACGGCAAGCTGGTTCCGCTGGAGCATAAGCTCAAAAACGGTGATATCGTGTCGATTGTCACCAACAAGGCCAATAACGGCCCCAGCCGTGACTGGCTCAATATCGTTGCCTCCACGGAAACGCGCAGCAAAATCCGTTCGTGGTTCAAAAAGGAACGCCGTGAGGAAAATATCGAACGTGGTATGGAACTTATCCGCGAGGAGGCCAAGCGCCTGGGCTATGCACCGAAGGAGCTCTTAAAAGACGGCCGCCTGCTGGAAGTGGCCAAGAAACTCAATATCCTCAGCGAAGATGACCTGCTGGCAGCTGTCGGTTACGGCGGTCTGGCGGTGCATGGTATTCTCACGCGTCTGGTGGAATTCCATAAGGAAGAACTTAAGGAAAATACGCCGGAAGATGTATCGCAGATGTTGTCCGCGCTCAAACGGCCCCAGAGCAGCCGCAAGAGTAAATCCAGCCACGGGGTGCTGGTCGAAGGAGAAAGCGGCCTGATGGTCAGACTGGCCCGCTGCTGTAATCCGATTCCCGGTGACCCCATAACCGGTTATATCACCCGGGGACGTGGTGTGTCGGTACATCGTACGGACTGCCCCAACGTGCTGATGGATACGGATTTGACGCGTATGATTGAAGTCAGCTGGGATGTAGGGCTTGATAAGCAGTACAAGGTGGAACTGGAAATTGTCTGCAATGACAGAAGTGGTATTTTGGCCAATGTTCTGGCTGTACCGACGGAAATGAAAATCAACATTCACAGTATCAACGCCAATCCTAACCGCAATACCAAAACTTCGACCATCTTTTTGGGGCTCGATGTAGCAAGTTCCACGCAGGTCAAGCAGATTATTACCAAACTGCGCCGTGTCAAGGATGTGTACAGTGTCGTGAGAAAAATGGGCAGCAATCCGAATATGTGATTTGTCAGCCAGGAGATTTTCTGCTATACTAGGTGTATTTGATTAGTGTAATTTGTTTGTGTATTATAACACCATATTAGGAGAACTATTCGCATTATTATAGAATGAAGGGGTTGGGTTTATGGCACAGACATTCACCATGGAAGACTTGAAAAAACGTTTGCAGGCACGGCAAAACAAAATGACGCCGCAGCGTCAGACGGTACTGCAGGTGTTTTTGGATCATCCCGGTGAGCATCTATCAGCAGAAGATGTTCATGGTATTTTAAGACAGGGAAAATCCGAAATCGGTCTGGCCACGGTATATCGCAGCCTCGAGCTGTTGTCTGAATTGGATATCCTGCAGAAGATGGAATTTGGCGACGGCTGCAGCCGTTATGAAGTCAATACCACGGACCCATCTGAGCACCACCATCATCATCTCATCTGCACCAGCTGCGGCAAGGTGACGGAATTTGAAGATGACCTGCTTGATGAACTGGAAGATGACATTCAGAAGAAGATGGGCTTTAAGGTCCTCAATCATCAGGTTAAATTTTACGGTACATGCAAGGAGTGCCAAGGGAAAAATTGAAGGTAAGAACATTTACCCTGAACTCAAAAAAAGAAATAATCTCTAAAATCACCCGGGAAGTGCTGACGCTGTTCAAGGTGGAAGTGATTGGCCGGGAAGGCGAGGCTGATTTGGCGCAGCTTTCTGTGGTCAACCATCGTTTGCCTGTAGATGGCGAGCCACGTGAGGGCGCGAAGGTTTGCATGGAAACCACGCTGCTGCTGTTTGCTGAAGATGGAGAATTAAAAAGCTACACTCGTCGGGCCTGCGGTAAGGCGGACGAGCTGGAGCGGGCGGCGGTAAACCGCACGATTAAACTCAATCTTTATCATATCTTCTGTGAGAAACTCGGTTATGCGCCTGCCCCGTGGGGCATTCTGCACGGGGTGCGTCCCACCAAGATTGTCCATCGCTGGATTGAGTACGGCATGGAGGAAGAGGACATTGTTAAACGGCTGATGACAGACTTTGCCTGCAGTGAGGGCAAGGCGCGGCTTATCACGCCGATGGCTTTCCGGCAGCTGCCGTTTCTCAGAACCTCAGACGAAAAGACCATCAGTATCTATGTGGGCATACCGTTCTGCCTGACACGCTGCCTGTACTGTTCCTTCCCGGCCAATGTTCTGCCGGGGCCCAAGAAACTGGCGGAGTTTATGGCGGTGCTTAAAAAGGATATCGAGGGAGCCAAAGCTGCAGTGGAGGCCCACGGCCTCAACGTCCAGAATATCTATGTGGGCGGTGGTACGCCGACTGCCCTGCCGGATGAAGAATTCCGCACGATGCTGGGCTGGGTCTGTGATGCTTTTTACCACGATAATCTAGCTGAGTTTACGGTGGAGGCCGGACGTCCCGACAGCATTACGCCGGGAAAGATTGCGGCTATGCGTGACTATAAGGTCACGCGTGTCAGCGTCAATCCGCAGACCATGCAGGAGAGAACTTTGAAGGTTATCGGCCGTCAGCATACGCCGGAGGCCGTGGTGGAAATGTACCATGCCCTGCGCAAAGCCGGCATACCACATATCAATATGGATTTGATTCTGGGGCTGCCCGGCGAAACGGCAGCCGATGTGGATAATACGCTGGCCAGGGTTACGGCGCTGAATCCTGACGATATCACCCTGCATGCTTTGGCCTTGAAACGCGGTTCACGCCTCAAGCTCATTATGGAAGAGCGTCATGTGGATTTGCCCGGGGCAGAAGTTACCCGTCAAATGGCGGAAGTTGCTATGGTTTATATGAAAAAATACGGCTATGAGCCTTATTATCTATATCGTCAAGGCTATATGGCCGGTGATTTGGAAAATATCGGCTGCGCCCATAAAGGTGCCGAGGGTATGTATAATATCCAGATAATGGAAGAACATCAGACCATTATCGGCATTGGCGGGGCCGCCACCAGCAAGGTGGTTGACTTTAAGAATAAGCGCATGAAGTCCTCCTTCAACGCTAAGGATTTAGTGACTTATTTGCGTGATATTGATATTTACATCGAAAAACGGCGGGCTCTGCTTGATGAGGCCTGCGCAAATTAGGGGGAGTAAAACGAATGTTAACCAATGCCCCAAGAGGGACAAAGGACATATTGCCCGATACCGTCGGACAATGGACCTATGTGGAAGAAAAAATCCGTGACCTGTGTGCCCGTTATGGCTACAAGGAAATCCGCACGCCGATGTTTGAGCATACGGAACTGTTCCATCGCGGTATCGGCGAGGGAACGGATGTGGTGGACAAGGAAATGTATACCTTCACCGACCGCGGTGACCGCAGCATTACCCTGCGTCCGGAGAACACGGCATCGGCGGTGCGTGCCTATCTGCAGAACAAGCTCTATGGCGACAGCAGTCTGACCAAGCTCTTCTATATCGGCTCCATGTTCCGTTATGACCGTCCGCAGGCCGGCCGTATGCGCGAATTCCATCAGTTTGGTGTCGAGGCGCTGGGCGAGTCCAATCCGGCAGTGGATGCCGAAATCATCATGCTGGCGATGGATTTGCTCGGCGGTCTGGGACTCAAAGACCTCAAGCTGTCCTTGAATTCCGTAGGCTGTCCGAAATGCCGCCCGGTCTACCGCAAGGTATTGCAGGATTTTTTCCGCGATAAGCTCGAAGATTTGTGCGATGACTGCAAAGACCGCTTTGAGCGCAGTCCGCTGCGTATCCTCGACTGCAAGGCCGATTCTGACAAGCCTTATATGGCTGACGCACCGAAGATTACGGACTGCCTTTGTGAGGAATGTCAGGAACACTTCCACAAGGTACAGCACTTCCTGACGGAAGTCGGCGTGGAATTTGAACTCGATGCCCGTCTCGTGCGCGGTTTGGATTATTACACCAAGACGGCGTTCGAGATTAAATATCCGCCCCTCGGTGCGCAGAGTGCCGTTGCAGGCGGCGGCCGCTACGATGGACTCATTGAGGAAATCGGCGGAAGTCCCACCCCGGCTGTGGGCTTTGCCACAGGCTTGGAACGTGTACTTTTGGCCTTGGAGAAACAGAATCTCCTGCCGGAAATGGACACGCAGACCGACGCGTTTGTGGTGGCTTTGGGCGAAGAGGCCCAGGGCGCAGCCTTTAAGCTGCTGACGCAGCTGCGTCAGGCCGGACTCAAAGCCGGTATGGACTATGCAGGCCGGAGCATGAAGGCCCAGATGAAACAGGCAAACAAGGCCAACGCCCGTTTTGCCTTAATCATCGGTGAAGATGAAGTCAAAGAAGCTTGCGTACAGCTCAAGGATATGGCTAAGAGCGAGCAGGAGAAAGTTTCTTTTGATAATATTGTTGATAAGCTAATTTCTGAGGTGAAAGGTTAATGGAAACATTGCAAGGCATGAAGCGCGACCATCATTGTGGCGAGCTTCGCAAGGAAAATGTAGGCACGGATGTAGTGCTGTGCGGCTGGGTTGCCCGTCGTCGTGACCATGGTGGACTCATATTCGTGGATATGCGTGACCGTTCCGGGTTTGTGCAGGTTGTCTTTGATGAAGCCAGCATGGAAGGCGGCACGTTCCACAAGGCAGAATCCCTGCGCAACGAGTTCTGTATCGCTGTTCGCGGTACTGTACGCGCCCGCAGCGAAGAAACGGTAAACAGCAACATCGAAACCGGTGAAATCGAAGTGGTTTGCACCGAACTGCGTATTCTGAACAAGGCTAAGACGCCGCCGTTCTACATTCAGGATGGTATTGACGTAGATGAAATGCTGCGCCTGAAGTATCGTTATCTCGACCTGCGCCGTCCGGAAATGCAGAAGAACATCATTCTGCGTCACCGTGTGACGAAGATTATGCGCGATTACTTTGACCGCAACGGTTTCCTCGAAATCGAAACGCCGATGCTCTGCAAGAGCACGCCGGAAGGCGCACGTGACTTCCTCGTGCCGAGCCGTGTAAACCCGGGCGAGTTCTATGCTCTGCCGCAGTCTCCGCAGATTTTCAAGCAGATTCTGCAGGTTGCCGGTTTTGAAAAGTACTTCCAGATTGTCCGCTGCTTCCGTGATGAGGACCTGCGTGCTGACCGTCAGCCGGAATTCACCCAGCTCGATATCGAAATGTCCTTCAAGAGCCAGGAAGAAATTCTGACCATTATGGAAGAAATGGTCAAGGAACTCTTTGAAAAATCCATCGGCGCCAAGGTGGAAACGCCGTTTGAACGCATGGATTGGGATACGGCTATGGATAAGTATGGTTCCGATAAGCCGGACCTGCGCTTTGATATGCCGCTCATG
>NZ_CAJODG010000048.1 GCF_905233635.1 Selenomonas sp. AE3005
TTAACTATTGAAAATGATTATCAAATATGCTATATTATATTCAGGCTTTCGTTAAAGCTCTCCTAAAATATAATACACAGTCAAAAAGGCTACCGTACTGCTCATGCGGTAGCCTTTTTGGCGCGTTGTAATATTTTCTTGATTAGGCAAATCATCACAGCACATGTATTGACCAGATAGCTGATAAAGAAGTTTTTACGGATGCATATGAAAATATAAAAAATACCCTGACTGGTTTTGGGGAAAGACCAGTCAGGGCTTATTATTTATGCGAACTGGGGAAGCTCACAAATGGCGCTGTCCAATGGGGATTGGGGAGAGGACAGTGCCTGTAAATGCTACGTGACTTATTATATGGCATAATACCGCCTGCGGTACTGTATATTTTTACATAAATAAAGCTGGTTGATTGTGGTAATGCACACTCGATTAAGAATCGCGAATGCATCTTTGCTTGAATCTGTGGTGATAGTATGGTGACTTATAGTATAACAAGTCAGCGTAGTCATTTGATATATGCACTTTGGAATGTAAGTTTATCAAGAATTAAGTTGGTTTCCTGGTTTACAAGTTTACAAAAATATATTGACAAAAGATATCAATTAAGTTAATATGTAAAAAAAGCATAGAACATATGTAGATAATGTATAGTAAATGTACAAAGGGGTACATCGCATTGAGGAACACAAATTCCTGAGTGAGGTGTGCCTTTTTTGCGTGAAAGGATGAATGTAAATGAGAAAAAAGATAGGTTTGCCGTTAGGATTATTTACGCTGTTGGTGATACTTTTGTTGCCTACACCACCAGATTTGTCAACAGCAGGACATAGAATGCTGGCGATATTGGTGTTCTCTGTCGTAATTTGGATGTTTGAAACGGTTTCTTATCCGGTATCTGCTGCAATAATCATCTCGCTTATGGCATTCCTGCTTGGTACGGCACCGAATATGATGAATCCTGATAAGGTTTTAGGAACTTCCGGAGCGCTAAAAATGGCAATGTCGGGATTTTCTAGTCCTGCTCTTGCCTTGGTAGGGGCAGCGTTATTTATCTCAGCCGCGATGATGAAGACTGGTCTTGATAAACGCTTGGCCTTGTTTATTCTGTCTAAGATTGGTGCCAAGACTAAAAATGTGCTAGCCGGAGTAATTCTGGTAGGTTTTATCCTAAGTTTTTTTGTCCCCAGCACTACAGCCAGAGTGTCATGTATGGTGCCGATTGTTATGGGCATCATTGCCGCTTTTGGTGTGCCACTTAAAAGCCGGTTTTCAGCGGTGATGATGATTGCCATCGCTCAGGCTGACAGCATTTGGAATGTTGGGATAAAGACGGCAGCGGCGCAGAACATGATTGCGTTGGAATTTATCGAGAAACAGTTGGGGACAACTGTTAGCTGGCTGGATTGGTTTATAACAGCGGCTCCATTTGCTGCAATTATGAGCGTGATTTTGTATTTCTTGTTGTTGAAACTTGTACCTCCTGAAATGGATGAGATAGAAGGTGGGCAGGAAACCGTGGCACGGGAATTGAAAGCGTTAGGCCCGATGACGCTGAGTGAAAAGAAACTGCTGGGAATATCCCTGTTGCTGTTATTTCTATGGTCTACGGAAAAGATATTGCATAACTTTGATACATCTTCCACGACAATGGCGGCGATAACGGCCATGATGCTTCCAGGGATAGGGATTATGACGTGGAAAGAAGCACAGGCTAAAATTGGTTGGGGAACACTGGTGCTGTTTGGTGTAGGAATAAGTCTTGGTTCTGCAGTTCTATCTACCAAGGCTGCAACTTGGATAGCGCATATGATTGTGAATGTATTTTGTCTGTATCATACGTCTGCTTTTATGATTATAGCTATTCTGGCTATGTTCCTGATTGTGATTCATCTGGGATTTGCTAGTGCAACTGCATTAGCGGCAGCGATGATTCCGATTATTATTTCGGTGCTTCAAGGAGCAGCAGAATATTCACATCTTAACGTTGTAGGGATGACACTGATTTTGCAATATGTCATTTGCTTTGGATTTATCCTGCCGGTAAATGCTCCACAGAATATGGTGGCTTTCGGTACGGAAACATTTGAGGCAAAGACATTTATAAAGACAGGTATTCCGCTGACCGTAATAGCTTATAGCCTCATTATGCTGATGGCGGCAACATATTGGAAGTGGCTTGGAATTATCATTTAGGTCTCATAGCTGACTGCGACTGAAGATATCATCCAAATGGCTATCAAATTAGTGGGATGATAAGTTTTAATGGCTTGGCACATAGTTTATTGGACAATGTGCCAAGCTTTTTGTGTTGTTGCAGAGTTCTGGTGGGGTGTGGATTAAAATAAGTCGCATAATTTTTTCGAGTAGAAGAAATTATGCTTCATGGAATAGTATTCAACCCATAGAGGCCTTGTTTTACAAATATCTTTTCTGGGACACTCCGGATTTCCATCTGCCAGACAAGCAACAGGAGCCAAAGTTCCTTCCATAAGTTCGATAATTTCTCCGACCGTATAGTCCTCTGGTGGACGAGACAGTTTATATCCGCCGCCTTTACCGCTTGTGCCAATAATCAGATGGCTGCGAACTAAATCTTTCACAATTATTTCCAGGTATTTCTTGGAAAGCTCCTGACGGGCAGCGATATCCTTAAGTGGGATATACTGCCCCTTTTCATGTTCAGCTAAGTCAACCATAACGCGAAGTGCATAACGCCCGCGAGTGGAAATCATATAATCAACTCCTTGGTATGGAAAAATTTTATCACCTATTATACTACAAGGTAATTAGATGCGCAATAATAAAATACCTATTGACACCATGGGTAAGAAGGTATACAATCTAAACATGATTTTTTTAGATGTAAATGAAAAATGTTAAGTTTTGAGTGTTAGAAAAGAGTATTGTTGTTGTGTAATGTATTTGTATTGGAGAGTAGGAGAAAATTATGCCGACAGAAAATCACCATCACGAATATGACCGTGTTCATGAACATGCGGATTGGCATTTCCATGAACATGATGCCAATCATCCGCATGAGCATGGCGGTGTAAATGACTATATGCAGGCTGTAGCAGAATATCGTAAAACCTTTGCTACAAAGAAGGACGTTCTGGAGGAAACGCCAGACCCTGCCGTGAAGGAACTTTTGCATAGGATGGATGAGTTAGGACAAGAGACAATCTTTGACCGCTTCGATGCACAGAAACCACAATGTTCTTTCGGCCTTGCCGGTGTATGTTGTAAGTTCTGCAATATGGGGCCGTGTAAGATAACCAAGAAAAGCCCAAAAGGTGTGTGTGGTGCAGATGCGGATTTAATCGTGGCACGAAATCTCCTGCGCAGTGCAGCTGCTGGTGTAGCCCAGCATGGTGCCCATGCCAGAGAAATATTGCTTACCATGAAGTTTGTTGCCGAAGGCAAGCTGAATCTGCCGATTTTGGGAGAGAAGAAACTTCGTGCTGTATGTCAGGCTTTTGGCATTGAAACCAGAGGGCAGTCAGCAAAACGGTTAGTGGGGAAATTGGCCGATGTGCTGCTGGATGATTTATCTCGTCCACTGCCGGATGATTATAGAACTATCCGCTCTTTGGCACCTGCAGAGCGTCAAGCTGTATGGGATAAGCTGGGGATTATTCCCATAAGTGCTTATCAGGAAGTATTTGATGCGTATCACCGTACAGGTGTGGGAACGGACGGCGATTATAAAAGTATATTGAAGGCCTTCCTGCGCTGTGGTCTGGCATTCTGCTTTACTGGTGTAGTAGCGTCAAATATCGGTACAGATGTTCTGTTCGGCACCGGCCATCGCGCGACTTCCAAAGTCAATGTTGGTGCCCTAAAGAAAGGGTACGTCAATATTGCTGTACATGGGCATCTACCAACCCTGGTCAGTGAAATTGTTCGCATAGGCCATCTGCCGGAAATGGTGGAACTGGCAAGGGAAAAAGGTGCCAAGGGGATTCAGTTCTATGGGATTTGTTGTTCCTGCCTGGCGGCTATGTATCGCTATGAAGGGGTAATTCCCTTGTCTAATGCAGTAGGTGCAGAACTTATTCTAGGGACAGGAGCACTGGATTTATGGGTGGCTGACGTGCAGGATGTTTATCCGGCGATTATGGATGTTGCCCGCTGCTTTAAGACAACAGTGGTCACTACCAGTGACTCAGCGCGTTTGCCGGGGGCCGAGCATTATGCTTATGATTATCGGCACAGCAATATCGGTGACACGGAAAAATTGGCTCGTAAGATTGTGACCAGAGCCATTGAAAGCTTCGCTGACCGCCGTGATGTAGGTGTATCGATTCCACAGTATGAGGTTACGGCAGATATTGGTTTTACTGCAGAAAACGTAGGTGCGCAGTTTGATGATTTCCAAAAGCTTTATGAGGCGTTAAAGGATGGGCGTATCTTAGGTATTGTCAATATGGTTGGCTGCAGCAATCCACGCGTGGTTTATGAAAAAGCAACACTTGATGTAGCGGATGTTCTACTGGAAAATAATGTGCTGATTTTAACCAATGGTTGTGCATCGTTCCCGCTGTTGAAACTCGGTTATTGCAGCAAGGAGGGGGCAGAACGGTGTGGTAAGTCCTTAAAGGAGTTTGTTCAGGAATATGATGTACCACCGGTTTGGCATGTAGGTGAGTGTATTGATAACACCCGCTCGTCTGGAATTTTTGGTGGGGTAGCGGCAAAAGCCGGACAGGCAATTAAGGATATGCCTTATGCTTTCGCCAGCCCGGAGTGGTCGAATGAAAAAGGCTTGGATGCTTCCCTGGCATTCCGGTTATTCGGTATTGACTCTTATCACTGCGTGGAACCGCCAGTTCAAGGCTCAACGGCAGTCGAAAAATTTCTAAAAGAAGATACGAAAGACCTTTTAGGAGCTGTAATGACGGTTAATGTCAACGGACGGGAGTTAGGTGAAAAAATTGTTGCGGATATGAAAGAAGCACGAAAAAAATTAGGCTGGGGGTAACGCGCTATGCGAAAACTGTGGAGTGTAATACTTCTGCTCCTGCTTATAGGTGGTGCAGGCTGGTTTTTATGGTCAGGAGACAGACAAAGTGCAGCGGAAGAAAAACATACGGTGCGCATTGCCTATCTGCCCATAACACACGCTTTGCCCCTATTTGCGGAAAAAGAACTGCTGACTGCAGATGATGATGTACAGGTAGAGCTGATTAAATATGGCTCATGGCCGGAACTTATGGATGCATTAAATACCGGTAAAGTGGATGGCGCATCTGTGCTTATAGAACTTGCCGTAAAGGCCAGAGAACAAGGCATCGACGTACGGGCTGCGGCCTTGGGGCATAAGGATGGCAATGTGATTATCGGTGGAAATGGCATTGAAAAAGTCGAGGATTTGCGTGGCAAAATCTTTGCCATACCGCACAAGCAGTCTACCCATAATTTACTTTTGCAGCAGATGCTCGCCGAGCATGGCATGAGTCTTCAGGATTTGACGGTTGTAGAATTGTCACCACCGGAAATGCCGGCAGGACTTGCTCAGGGGCAGATTGCCGGTTATTGTGTAGCCGAACCGTTTGGTGCCAAAGCGATTGCTCTGGGGAAAGGGCATATTTTGGCTAAAGCAGAAGATTTGTGGCCGGATAGCTTATGCTGTGCTCTCGTATTTAATGGTGATTTTGTGGATAAACATCATGAACTGGCAAAGAAAGCAACAGCAAAATATTTAGCTGCTGGAAAGTATCTGACCGAGCATGAAGAGGAGCAGCCCCAAATTGCACAGCTATATTTGAAGGCCAAGGCAAAAGTCGTGGAAATGTCTTTGAAACTCATTCGTTATGATGACCTGCAGATTACGCCTGAGGCTTATGCCGAGCTGGTAAAGCGTATGTCTGCGGCAAAATTGATTGAACGCATACCGGAATATGAGGATTTTGTAGACAGAACGCTCCTGCCGTAAATGTTGGGCAGGAGTGGAAAGGCGGGATTATATGCATAAGGTTAAATATATTGGTGGTTCGCTTATTATCTTGTTAGCGTTTTGGCAAATCGTAACCTGGCTGGGGGGCTGGAATGAAGCGTTGTTTCCTTCGCCATTAGGAACCGTGCGTGGTTTGGGAGAACTTCTGGCTAGTGGTGTGCTGGCTGCAGATATTCGTGCTAGTCTCAGCAGATTTGCTCTGGGTTATATCAGTGCAGTGGTTTTAGCCATGGCCTTAGGATTGGTATTAGGCTGGTATAAAAAAATCTGGAATTATCTTAATCCAGTAGCGCAGGTATTGCGCCCGGTATCACCTGTGGCCTGGCTGCCGTTTATCGTATTATTCTTCGGCATTGGTGAAATGCCCGCTCTCGTTATCATATTTATCGCTGCCTTTTTTCCCGTGCTTTTGGCCACTGTAGCGGCGGTGCAGGGGATGGAACCTGTGTACTTAAAGGTCGCTAAAAATTTTGGCATTGGCCAGCCTCAGATTTTAGGGAAAATCGTATTCCCCGCAGTTTTTCCCCGTATTGCAACAGGCCTGCATTTAGCTTTAGGGACAGCCTGGGTATTCCTCGTTGCTGGAGAAATGGCTGGTGCGCAATCTGGTCTTGGCTTTTTGATTATCGATGCCCGTAATAATCTAAGAGCAGACTGGCTAATGGCTGCAATACTGACCATTGGTGTTCTGGGCTTAGTCTTGGATGGAATCGTAAGTTATCTGGAAGGGCAGATTTACCGCCGGTGGGGATTAACGAGGAGGACCTAAGTATGAGCTATATAAAAGTGGAAGATGTATCCCGTCAGTTTACCAAGGCGGATGGCAGTGTGTTTCAAGCTCTTGACCATGTGGATTTGGAGATAAAGCAAGGAGAATTTATTTGCTTACTTGGGCCGTCTGGTTGCGGCAAAAGTACCCTGCTCAATATTCTGGCAGGCTTTGAAGGGGCTAGTGCCGGAACGGTGACGATTGATGGACAAACCGTGGCTAAACCCAGTCCGAAGTATGTGACGATTTTTCAGAACTATGGATTACTGCCTTGGCGTACTGTGCTAAAGAATGTGGAACTTGGATTGGAAGAACAACAGCTTTCTGCGGATGAACGAGAAAAAATTGCTCGTCACTATTTGGAGATTGTCGGTTTGCAGAATTTTGCAGACAGCCATCCGGCAGAACTATCCGGTGGGATGCAGCAGCGTGTGGCAATAGCGAGAGCATTGGCAGTTGACCCGGAAATTATATTTATGGATGAACCATTTGCGGCGTTAGATGCTTTAACCCGTATGAAATTGCAGGATGAGGTATCGGCTATCTGCCGGGAGCAGAAAAAGACCATTATCTTTGTCACGCATGATATCGATGAAGCAGTGGTGCTGGCAGACCGCATTGTGGTCATGACACCAAATCCTGGGCAGATTAAAACAATACTGCCGGTAGACCTACATGGTCAGCGCGACCGTACCAGCCCGGATTTCTGGGATATCCGTGAACGAGTTTTTGAGTGCTTTGCCTTAAAACCTGAGGATAAAACCGAATATTACATTTGAGATAATGAAACACATTTATCCGTTTCATGGACGGGCTACCGTCAAAGGGAGTATAATAAACTCACTATAAACATGGAGGGATAAATGTGTTTCGTGCATTATCGTTGTTATGCCTGTTATGGGGCTTCAACTGGGTGGTCATGAAGGTGGCCAATGAATTTTTTTCGCCATCATTTTTTGCTATGCTCCGTTTTTCCACAGGGGCAGCTATATTGTTAATGGTAACCGTGATAAAGCGGATTCCATTGCCGCCCAAAAGATATTGGCCATGGATTATCTTCACTGGGGCTACTCAGATTGCCTTTTGTAATGCGGCTATGCAGACGTCTCTGCAGACGCTGGGGGCAGGGCTGGCCGCAATGCTTAACTATACCATGCCGATTTGGGTGGCCATACTTGCTAGAGTCTTTTTGCAGGAAAAGCTCAGTGGACGAAAAGTGGCAGGTATTGCGCTGAGCATATCCGGACTGGGCTTACTTCTGAATGTGGATGCCTCAGGAGATTGGTATGCTATTATGCTGGCATTGTCTGCGGCCATGGTATGGGCTGCGGGGAATGTTGCCATGAAGGGTAAACTTATGGGCTGTGATCTTACGTCGCTTACGGCATGGCAGATGACGGTGGGTGCCGTAGTATTAGCGGTTTATAATGTATTTGTGGGGGAGTGGTACGCTGAGTGGAATGCACTGTCCGTTGCTTGTGTTGCCTATAACGGAGCTTTGGCATCTGCTGTTGCTTTTATGCTGTGGTGTTACTTGATAAAGCATACGGAAGCCAGCAAGGCGGCCATATATTCTCTGGCAGTTCCAGTAGTGGGTATCGTTTCGGGAATTGTGTTTTTGGGAGAAAGTCTGACGCTGGCTATGGGGATGGGGATGCTGCTTGTTTTTGCTGGCATTGTTTTGGCTCAGAAAGGTTAATGAAAAATAAGCTTGCAGGTTTGTGTTATTTTTCCTCTCTGTCAATTGTGATAATTGATGGGGAGGCCGTCGCAGTTCGGATTTTTATCGAGTTCAATGCATATCTCCTTGAAAAGACTTTTCCTTACTGGATAATGAGATTTCTTCCTGATTAATTTTGCGGATAACTTTGCAGGGGTTGCCGACAGCAACACAATTGGCCGGAATATCCTTTACAACTACGCTGCCACCGCCAATAACAGCACCATCACCAATGGTTACGCCAGGCATAACATGTACGCCTGCTCCAATCCACACATTATTGCCAATGGTAATGGGATAGGCATATTCAAGTCCCTGATTACGGCGTTTTATATCCAGCGGGTGCCCTGCGGTATAAAATCCACAGTTCGGGGCGATAAATACGTTGTCTCCAAAGGTGACCTTTGCACAGTCCAATATTACCATATTGTGATTAGCAAAGAAATTTTCGCCGATTTCGATATTATATCCGTAGTCACATAAGAAGGGGGCCATGATGTTAAAAGAACCTTTGGTATGGCCAAGAAGGCGTTTCATAATGTCACGTTGCTCGTCTTCTTTTGCTGGATGCAGATGATTGAACTCATAACATAGGGATTTTGCTTTCTGACGCTCTGCCAGTAGTTCCTTGTCGTAATTGGCATCATAAATCATCTGATTGAGCATTTTTTCTTTTTCCGTCATAGTGTGTGCCTCCTGCATTTTTAGATTTATTATAACGCGATACCGAATGAGGAGCAATTTTTATTACTTGACACTGGATTTGCAATATGCTATTGTAAATCCATCAATAGTGGCAAAGGAGCCCAGGCGAAATATAGGTTCGTCTGGGCTTTTTTATACCCTTGGATAGCTGCTGTTGGTAGTATATTGGTATTGCAGGACAAAGGCGTCCTAAATCATTGACTGATGGTTTAGGATGCCTTTCTTGCATTTTTACGAGGGGGAAGATGAATATGATTACATTTCCGTTGTTTACTGAATTAGAAAAACACCGTGATGAGGCCAATGAAAATTTCCATCGCAACATTAGGCCACAACTGGTTGAACGGCTCAAAGCCTTTGGTTTTGCGAGCATTAGCGAAGATGTTACAGGGATTATGCAGTTGCAGGAACAGGCAACCCGGAATAAATATGTTCTGGCTATCCGCAAATATGAAATCACAATTCATTTCCAGCATGTAAAAACAGGGGAGCAGTTACTGATTTGTTCCATAAGCAATTTTGAACTGAGTGCGCATGTGATTCTGGATATCATTATTGCCTCCATAGACAGTTGGCTGCAGTATGGGGAGATTTATGATTACAAGGCTGCGCAGAATCTGACGGAACGGGCAAAGAAAAGACGGTAATCAGGAATAATCGTTGCTCGGAAAAAGGACAGGTGATAAAATAGGCTGGACGATAAGCAAATGGTAAAGGGGACACCTATTTAGACCTTTGCCGGGGAAGGAAGCGTATTGGTGTGAATTATTCATTGGCTCATTTGGTAATAATGGCCATGACGATTGGTGTGGTTTTAGCAGGTGGGCTTTATGCTGCAAGGTCAGTAAAATCAGCCGAAGGGTTTAGCCTGGGCGGTCGCTCGGCAGGTATACCAATGATTGCTGGCAGTATTGCCGGAACATGTGTTGGAGGCGGGGCAACGGTAGGAACAGCCCAGCTGGCTGGTTCAATCGGTTTGTCAGCAGTATGGTTTACTATTGGCGTCGGTCTGTCTCTATTAATTATGGGGCTTATTTACGCGCGTCCGCTAAGATACACGGGGCTTGAAACGATATCGCAGTATTTGGTTGAAAACTATGGCAAAGGAGCTGGACGTTTTACCAGTTTTGCTACATCTTTGGGGATTTTGTTCAGTGCTGTTGCCAGTACATTGCCGGGAATTAGCCTGCTGGCAGCATTAACGGGCCTTTCTTATGCAGTATCAGCAGGTATATTACTGTTGTTAGTGATTTTATATGCTTTTTTCGGTGGGATGAAAACTGCCTCTGTCGGTGGCATTTTGAAGATGCTCATCCTGTTCGTGACGCTATTTACATTGGGAATCGCAGCATGGCAGGGCCTTATTAGTGCTCCTGAAATGCTCGCCAATAAACCGGTAGGGTTCCTAAGCCTTTGGGGCATCAGTAATGGTTCTATCCTGAATAATCTTGTCTCTATAATTGTAGGTATGATTTGTACGCAGACCTATATACAGGCAATATTTTCAGCGGCAACACCGCGCACTGCTGCTGTTGGCCTTATATTGGCGGCGATGGTGGCTATTCCTGTTGGCTTGCCGTGTGCAGTTATGGGGATTTATATGCAAACGTTACATCCGGAAATCCCAGCTATGCTGGCATTACCTGCTTATCTGCTGCAATATGCGTCGCCACTTATGGGAGGAGCAGCACTGGGAGGTATTGTTCTGGGGATAATCGGTTCTATTGCCGGTTTATCCTTGGGCGTTGGAACGATGGTAGCAAGAGATGTGTTGGAGCCACTTCTGAAAATACGTTCAGAACAGGGAAAATTAACCTTGATGCGTGTATCCGTTGTAGGCGCGATAATAATCGCAATGCTGATTGCCATAACCCATAAAGATTCCCAAATCTTGTTTTGGAATTACCTTTCCATGGCACTTAGAGGCTGTGGCATATTTATACCGCTAACACTGGCTATCTTCAGCCCGAGGGCAATTTCGCCACGTTGGGCGCTTGCCTCCATGGTGCTATCGCTTGGTTCGGCGATACTTGCGGGATTGGTTCATACGGCTATGTCACCTATCTTTGTGGGCTTAGGAGTAAGCCTTACTGTGGTGCTCATGGGGATGAGCTGGAAAAAGATGACGTCAGAATCAGTTTCTGTGCATGCACAATAAGGCAGAAATCTTGCTTTTATAATCTGTGCGTGATAAACTTTTAAAAAGATGTGGCGGTTGCAAACCGTCTTTGGAATGAATTTGTAAGGCAGCGTCTTAGGGCGTTGCCTTTTATCAGTTTTGGGGGATAAGTTTGAAGGTATTAAATTTCTTTGGTGGAGCAGGGCAAGGAAAAGGATGAGCAGATAGTGGCGATACTGGAGAAATGGCAGATTCCCTATATGGTGATATCCCCATGGGAAACGGATAAGGTTGCTCTGGACTTGAAGGTGCGATAATGGAGATTGAACGTCAATTTTTGGTAGAAAAGCTGCCGGAACTGCCAGAGGCCTATGAAGAATTGCAGCAGGGGTATATATCACTGGAGCCTGAAATCCGTATCCGGAGAATTGGAGACAGTCATTTCATACTGACAGTTAAGCGGGGCGCTGGTCTGGTACGGGAAGAGTGGGAGACCGATATCTCCCGGCAGGAATATGAAAATCTGGCGGCACGACTGTATCCCGGAACCAGAATGATTGAAAAGCGCCGTTACCATATTGCTCTTCAGGATGGCCGCATTGCAGAACTGCATGTGCATGGCGGCCATTTAGCAGGGTTCAGCTACGTTGAGGTCGAATTTTCTACAGTAGAGAAGGCTAAAGACTTTGTGCCTCCGGATTGGTTTGGCAGGGAAGTAACGGAAGACGCAAGATTTTCCTATGGAACCCTGGCTAATGAGGACGGTATGGAGGTTGTACGCCGTTTGCTGATTGACCGATAAGAAAACTGGGGAGCTATGTATGAGCATGGAAAAGAAAGGCGAAGAACAGCTGTTGGAAGCCATGAAGGTCATGAAAAATGTTGACTGGAAGAAGGTTATCAAGGTACTGGCTAAAATTCAACAGACAGAAGGCAAAGATGATGAGGAATTAAATAAACTGCTGGACAAGTGGGAAGACGTTTATGATGACGTATTTAAGGAGCCGCTGAAGTGTTCATTTTGCAATAAAACCCAGCATGAGGTGAGAAAGCTCATTGCCGGGCCAGGCGTATATATCTGCGATGAATGTGTTGAGCTGTGCTGCGAGATATTGGATGAGGAATTCAAAGGAAATCATAATCATGGTGCCCTGAAGCATATTTGTAACCATAAACGTGATTGCGACGATTAGGAGAAGCGAAAAATGGAGAGCAAAATAGCAAAGCATATCTGCCTGAATAATCACCCTGTTGCGGTATTAAGGGCAGATAGTGTACCGGAGAAGGCTATATGCTTCAAGGAAGGCAAGTGGGGCTGTGTTGTGGCCTTGATAAAAGCAGCTTCCCAGGGGAAGATTGCAGCGGCTGCAAAAGACACGACGGTATGCATGGGAGGTCGGGCAGGTCTTGGATTTCAAGGGTATGAGCATGGATGGATTGAATACTTCCTGTCTACTGGCAACGATAAGATACCCCATAGCGAATTCTACAAGAAGACGCCGGAGTTAGCCAAAATATTTACGGAAACCATTCCTAAGGTAGAAGCTCCTGCCTGTTTGGTATTCAAGCCTTTAGAGATGGTGGAGGAAGATGAAAAGCCGGAGTGCATTATCTTTTTGGTAAATGCCGACCAGTTGTCTGGTCTTACCACTTTAGCCAATTATGACAGGATTAGCCAGAATAATGTGCAGGTCAATTTTGCTTCCGGCTGCGGACAGGCTGTACTGTATCCGCTGTCGGCAGAGGAAAAAGGCGAGAAGACCTGCTACATAGGGATGACGGATCCATCTGCCCGTAAGGTTATCAGCAAAGAGCATATGTCCTTCAGCATCCCTTATAGCCGGTTCTTGGAAATGGAGCAGGAGGCAGATGGCTGCTTCTTTACTACGGACACATGGGAAACGATTAAGAAGAGAATTTGAAGGAGCAACGAGGATTTGAAAGAAACAAAGGAAGTTTCCTATATGTTCCGGGTAATTTGATGAATGTAGATGAAAAACATTTTATGCAGGTTGTGAAGAAACTGACTACATAAGAGTTGAGCAAATCGTAAGAAGGACTGCTGTGTCAAAACAGCAGCCCTTCTTACGATTTATTTTTTACTATTTTGTCGATACTTAAGCGGAGAGCAACCAAACTGAGATTTAAAAATGCGGATGAAGTGCTCTTCGCTTTCATAACCAGCGTCGCTAGCTATGAAGGAAATGGAAGAATTGGAAGATAATAGTATGTGCCGAGCATAGTCCAGCCGTAGGTCACGCTGAAGACTGACAAAGGTTTTTCCGGTATGCTCCTTGATTAAGGTGCTTATATACTGAGGCGAGTAATGAAATTGTTTGGCCAGATCAGCTAAGGTGAGCGTTTTATAATGCTCTTGGATGACGGCAAGAATAGCTCCAATTTTCTTGCCATTTTTTTTGGTTTGAGGAGCTACAGTGAAATCGTTTTTTTGGTAACGTACAAGTAAAGATAGGAAAAGCGTGACATGCTCTCCTGCGATAATGTCCCATAGTTCCTGGTGTGAGAAATACTCAACTAATGCCTGCCGCATGGTATTTTTCAA
>NZ_CAJODG010000049.1 GCF_905233635.1 Selenomonas sp. AE3005
TTCATCATTAAATGCAAAAAATGCGGAGAGGTTATCGAAACCATTTCCCTTCGTTCGTGCTGATTTCTATCTAGAAAAGGGGAAGGTTACTTTCGGCGAATTGACTTTTACGCCATGTGGCGGATTTGATGTAAATAGGTTACCGGAGACTCAACTCTTGTATGGCTCAATGGTGGATATTAATAGAGAAAGAGAACTATCAGCATCAGCATAGTCACAGCCAGCGTCAGCACCAGCATTGCAGACAGCCGTTTGTGCCACAGCTGCTCCCGCTGCGCCTCTTCCGCCTTTTTCTGCTCGCGCTCCACGTCATAATGCTGCGTGATGGCAAATGTCCGTGCTGAAGCGTCGTCCTGTAACTGGGCTGTGGTCTTGTCATAGAGACGCAGCAATATTTTATAGGCTCTGTCATTTTGATTACGTGCCGATTTCAGCTTGCTATCCAGATATGCGTGGTTCTGCTCGTACCAGTAGGAATAAGTTGAATCCGCGGGGTGCAGTTTGTCTAAAAAGAAGGCAGCCGAATCCGTCTCCCCGCGTGCCAAAAAAATCTCCACCATCTCTGCATAACGTGTTGTCACACCGTATTCTTCTGCCAGTTTCCGGCAATCCTCATATTCCGGCGACACACTGCACAGTTTTCCCTGCCATGCACTGACCTTGCAGCTCACCACACCGTACTTTGTCTCCACCCGTGCAATGTGCCGGGCTGCTTCCAGCCGCTGCATCACGGGAATAAACCGCAGGCCGATACTCGTGGTTTCGGCAAAAATTATATCCGCGCATGCGCTCCGTTTATCTTCCTCCACCAACACCGACAGCTTATGCGCCGGCCGGTTCTTCTTCATAAAAATCGGCGTTGTCCACACGTCCAAAGCTCCTGCCTCCAGCAATTTTTCGTAAAGGTAGCCGTATATCTGCGGATTCATATCATCAATATTGGCCTCTATAATTGACAGGCGGCTCTCGACCGCCCCGTTGTATTCCCCCAGATATACACGCAGCACATTGGGAATTGACAGTTCATGACTGCCTGCGCCATAACCGATACACTCCGTGACAAAGCCCTTGGGCAGACTTTCACTATAAGTGCCCAGCGCGCTGACAATTCCTGCGCCTGTGGGCGTCACCAGTTCCTTTTCCTCCGGCCCCCGTTCTGTCTGCCAACCCAGTAACAGTTCCGCCACGGCCGGCGCCGGCACCGGCAACAGACCATGGGCACAATTTACAAAACCGCCGCCCACGCGCAGGCGCGACACAAACAGCCGCTCCACTTCCAGATAATCCAGGCAAATGGCCGCGCCCACCACATCAACGATGGAGTCCACTGCTCCCACTTCGTGAAAACAAACTTCTTCCGCCGGCTTACCATGCACCTTACCCTCTGCTTGAGCAATTTCGCTAAAAATCGCCTGCGCCTGCTGTTTAACCGCCATGCTCAAAGAAGATTTTTCCAGTATCTGCTGGATATCCTGCATACTGCGATGCTCATGATGATGATGTTTATTGTGATGATGGCCTTCCACGGCCGTCTCTTCGACCTCTACATACAGGGCGTGAATCCCCTTGCTGGCCTTTTCCTTTACCTGCAGTTTAAATTCATCAGCCATAGGCAGTTTTTGCAATTCCTTTTGCAGATAAGCCACCGGCACACCGGCTTGCAGCAATGCGCCCAAAAACATATTGCCGCTGATACCGGCAAAACAATCCAAATATAGTGCCCGCATAATGTCACCTCAGTTTATTTATCTTACTGGCCAGAGCGCCAGCGCCAAAGCCATTATCTATATTTACGACCGACACGCCCATAGCACAGCTGTTCAGCATGGACAGCAGCGCCGCCACTCCCTGAAAAGACGCACCATAGCCCACGCTGGTGGGCACGGCAATGACCGGTTTATCCGTAAGGCCGCCCACCACACTGGCCAAAGCGCCCTCCATGCCGGCAATGACGATAATCACATTGGCCTGCTTTATCTCCGGCAAATGTGCAAACAACCTGTGTATGCCTGCCACGCCGCAGTCATAACAAGTCCTGACCTTATTGCCAAACAGATACGCTGTCAGCCTTGCCTCCTCCGCCACAGGCACATCACTTGTCCCGGCCGTGAGAATCAAAATCTCATGCTCTGCGTCACGTTCCAGGCTCTTATCCCTGTCCAAATAAATCAGCCGGGCGGTTTCATCAAATTGCGCCTCCGGCACCTTTTCCAACACCTTGTCGTAATGCTCCTGCCGGGCTCTGGTAGCCAGCAGATTGCCCTTACTATGCGTATAAAGTGAATAGAAAATATCCCTCACCTGCTCCGGCGTCTTCCCTGCTGCGTAGATGACCTCCGGCATGCCCTGCCGCAACTCCCGGTGATGGTCAATTTCCGCAAACTTCATATCTTCAAAGGGCACTTCCGCAATGCTCTGTACAGCCTCGGCCTCTGATAGCGTGCCAGCCTTGTATGCTTGCAACAATTTTACTATATCTTCTTCCTTCACACTGCCACCTCATTTCTTTTGCTACTACAATTATAAAAGCAGGAGTAGACTCCAAGTCAATAAATTATTCGCGATTGCTGTCTGATAATCCTTGCCATAAAAAAGGAAATCATCTTAATTTCCCAAGATGATTTCCTTAAGTCCGTCATATATCAGTTATCCCAGAAACTCCACATGCGTTCCATCTGTGCCTCTTTCTTTTCGGCCTCGACCTCTCTGGCGATATTGAGGTCTTTTTGCCCGTATCCCGGTGTGAGATTGATATTCTGCGGCAGCCACTCATCCGAGAACAAAGGTTTATTTATAAGTATGGCCCGCAACTGCGTCTTGGCCTTGCGCTGTGCCGCCTTGCCACCGCCGGACAGGATAAACTCACCAATTAGCCGCCCAATGGCTTGCATAGAAGTTTCTTTCAGCGCCCGGGTAGTGGGGTCAAGAGCCGACAGACGCAAAACGGGGAAAGTCTTGACTTCATCGGTTGTCAGCATTTGGTCACATTTGACCATAAAACCGGCCTCACGCAATTTGCTGACCATTTCCCCCGGCGCAGCCTCAGCTGGCAATACCGGCAGCACCAGATGGTTTTCTGTGGCCCCGCATAAGGTCTTAACCCCGGCATCATGCAGGCCTTTTTCCAGCGCCTGGGTATTTTTCAGTACCTGCTCACAGTACGCCTTAAACGCCTCACTGCCAGCCTCCAAAAAGGTAGTAGCCAGCGCCGCCAGGACGTTTTTCTTCACCATGGAGTGCCCCGTATCCAATACTGTTTGGTCCATTTGTGCCGCCAGTTTCGCCGTAGTCAGGATTACCGCACCTTGTGGGCCGTGCAGGGAATCACCTGTGGGGAAGGTCACCACATCAGCAAAGGGCACCGGTGACGGCGCGCAGCCTGCGGCTACCGCTCCGGCATTCTGGCCGATATCCACCCACAAATAAGCCCCTGCCGCAATGGCAATTTCTTTCAGCCGCCCATAATCAAGATTACGGGGATAGTTTACCGGCGAAAAAATGATAAGCCGCGGTTTTCTGGCCTGGGCCAGTTTCTCCAACCAGTCTAAATCCACCTGTTCCGTATCCGGCTCAATACTAAAGGAAATAAAGTCAAACTGCATACGCTCACCGCTGCAATGCTCAGACTTGCGGCGATTAAAGGACAGCACTGTATCACCATTTTCCAGCAGGGCATGGAATACCACGCGGGACGCCGCCGTTATGTCAGCAACACGTACAATGGCATGCTGAGCCCCAAAGAGTTTTTCCGCCCTTTTAACCGCGATTTCCTCCAATTTCAAATGGCTGTACACGCCATGATGGTCCAGATGGCCATTTCCCAAAATACTCCCCTTTAAATAGGCGCTAAAGGGTGATACAGCATTGGACGTGGGAAGAAGGGATAAGGTAAAGCGCTGCTTTTGTATCTCATCCTGCAGGAGCCCATATATCTCCGGGTCAAAAGACGCCAGACTTTCTGTAAGGGTTTGATTTTGCATTTACTATTCCTCCTCACTATCCCACAATCCAGTTGACGAAATAAATCGCCAGGGGAATCGTCACACAGGCAATGCCGATAAAGTCTATATACACGCCCGTCTTAATCATCTTCGTGATGGGGATATAGCCCGAGGCATAGACAATGGCATTAGGCGGCGTCGATACCGGCAGCATAAAGCCCAAAGAGGCCGAAAGTGCAATACCCACAGATACCGGCACAGGACTGATACCGGCCGAAATTGCCGCCGTAATGGCCAAAGGCCCAATCATATTGGTAGCCGCCGTATGGCTTGTAAGTTCCGAAAGCAGCAATGCCATAACGGAGAAAATGGCCACCATTGCCACCTCCGACGGTGCACCGCCCATGGAGCTGACGATGAAGTCGCCCACCCACTGGGAAAGTCCCGTCTTATACATCATACCGCCCATAGCCAGACCACCGCCAAAAAGAATCAGGGTTCCCCATTCAATGCCCTGCATGGCCTCTGACCATTTCAGGGTAAACTGACGTTCCTTGAAATTAACCGGCAGCAGGAACAGGAGCAAAGCACCAGCCATAGCCGCAATAGCCTCCGGGAACAAACGGTTATACATTTTGAGCGTGGGGTCCGTGCTCCCGAGAGCAATGGACAAAAAGCCCGGCAGCACCCACAGGGTAACAGCAACAATAAAGGCCAAAAGTGTGTTTTTCTGAGCCCGCGTCCAGCCGCCCAGCTCATCGCGCTTGGTTTTGATGAATACATCTGCGCCCTCAATGCGGTCCACATCCGCTGGGAATATATGCGACAACACCATATAAGCGATAGCAAAATATACTACCACCGCGATAAGGCCCCATGTCATCCATTGGAAGAATGATACATGAATGTCGCACATGGTATCCAAAAAGCCCAGCATAATGAGGTTCGGCGGCGTGCCAATCGGCGTAAGTACACCACCAATGGAGCAGGAATAAGCTGTCATCAGCATAAGTCCGGTCGCGTATTTATACTCGTGCAGGTGAATTTCCCGGCCATTGGCGGCAAACATTTCCTTGATGGAAGTTAAGAGCCCCAGACAGATGGGAAACATCATCGCCGCTGTGGCAGTATTGCTGACCCAGCCGGAACACAGGGCCGCGGCCAGGCCTACGGCCAGGAAAATCCGCTTAGGATTGGAACCAACCCACTCCCGCGATAAGAGCCAGTAAGCAAACCGCTTATCCAGACCGTGCGTCATCATAGCTTTGGCCAGAATAAAGCCGCCCATGAACAGGAAAATCATGGAATTGGCAAAAGCCGCAAAAGCTGTCCCCACCGGCACCACGCCGGTGATAACCGCCAGCGTCGGCCCGATAAGTGAAGTCACGGGAATTGGCACTGGCTCTGTAATCCACCACAGAGCTACCAGCACCATAATTGCCAACAGCTTATGAGCCGCAACTGTCAGCCCGGCAATCGGTGTCAGAAATACCAGCAGCGCCAGTATGGGCGCACCAAACAAACCGATAGTCCGCCGCTTTCGGTCAAAAGCTTCTTCTGCCGCTTTCACGGCATCTGCTTCTGTTTGTCGTTTGTCCACTGTAAAACCTCCTTTACTCCATACATTTCATATCAATATAGTCCATCTAACGGGTCATATTCGCTTTGCCCGATAAAATTCCTGCAAAATAAAAAGCTATCCCATCTAAATAACCATTAGATGGAATAGCCTTCACTTACATATTGTTTATTCTTCAGCAGCTTGAATGAAATTTGTTTCCTGCTGCTGGCTCTGCCGGTTCATCTGCTCCTTGGCCTGCTGCAGTACAGTCAATGCCTGCTGCAGACCGGCCTCGGCCTGACGCACACCCTGGAAAGTGCCGTTTACATGACCGATGAGCTGGTCAAACACCTGATTGGCATAGGCATCAGCATTGCTCTGGAGCTGGGTAGCATTATCCTGCGTACGCTGCATGATTTCCTTTTCCTGATCCTGTGCCTGCTGTACAATGGCCCGGGCCTTTTCCTTGGCCTGCTTGACGATTTCATTTTCATCAACGATGCTATCCGCGTAGGCCTTGGCTTTCTTGCGGATATCCTCGGCCTCGGCTTCAGCCTCCTGAATGATTTTATCATGATTGCGCATGATTTCATCGGCACGGCTGAGTTCCTTCGGCAAATCATTACGCAGTTCCTCCACGTAATGCACCAGCTCATTATCATTGATGAGCGTCTTTTCCGTAAAGGGCAGCCTTGAGGCTCCCACAACCATATTTTCGATTCTATCCAAAGTTTCGCGTACTGACATAACCTGCTACTTCCTTTCTTCTTTCATTTCTATCATCGCCTGTTCCACGCAGGCTGGCACCAACCCGTGTACACTGCCGCCAAAATGGAAAACTTCCCGTACGCCCGAAGAACTCACATAAGAATAATCCGGCCGCGTCAGCAAAAACACGGTATCAATTTCCGGGCATAAATGCCTTATCAGATAGGCCTCATTTTCTTCATACTCCAGATCCTTTACCGAACGAATGCCCCGTAAAATGATACTGGCCTGCTGCTGTTGCATAAAATCAGTAATCAAACCAGCAAAGGACATCACCTGGACATTGGACAAATGAGCTGTTGCCTGCTTTAAGAGCGCCACGCGTTTTTCCACCGGGAAAAATCCCTGTTTCCCTTCATTGCGGAAAACGCACACCAGCAATTCATCAAACATGCGGCTGCCACGCTCAAAGATATCCATATGCCCCAGCGTCACCGGGTCAAAACTGCCGGAACACACTGCCCTTTTCATGTTTCTTCCTCCTCAGACTCCACATAAGACTTCCATTGGAAAAAACTCAGCTGGGTGGTATGCCCATAACGGCGGTTCATGACCTGAACCAAGCGCCCTAAGACCGGGAAATCTCCCTCATCGGCGCCATGTTCAATGACCAAAATACCATTTTCCGCCATCAGTCCCTGAGACTGGTCAATCTGCTGCAAGGCCTGTTCCCACAAGCCCTTATGATAAGGTGGGTCACAAAAAATCAAACTAAAATCTGCCTGGTCATGCGCTAAGCGTGTCATTTCGGTAAACACATCGCCGCTCCGTACCATAGCCTTATCACTAAAATGTGTAATGGTCAGGTTTTCACGAATCAGCTTTTCCGTCGCTTTATCCACAAAGACGGCCGACTCAGCCCCTCGTGAAAGCGCCTCAATGCCTAAATTGCCCGTGCCGGCAAAAATATCCAGCACTTTACGTCCTTGCACCATGGAGCCCAGAATGTTAAATAACGACTCTTTGACTCTGTCCGCCGTAGGCCGCGTAACCGCTGCCCCTTTAGGCGTCTTTAGTCGTGCCCCTCGCGCCGAACCGGTAATTACGCGCATCAAATTCACTCCCAACACACTAAACGGTTTTATTTTACCATATTTTTCACAAATAGTGAACTATTATATTTTCTTTAACGCCCTATAAGGAGTATAATTTAAGCATTGACTACGTACACACGCCCAGGAGGACATTGTGAAAAAATATCTCCCTTTGTGCCTGCTTGTCGGTCTTATAAGCCTGACGGCACTATGGCATTTTTCCCTAAAGTCTGCCCCCGTGGCAGAAAAAGCTGTCCCTGCAGTTCAATATGAAAAAAACATCCTGCTGATTCCCTTGGACGGACGCCCGCCCTGCCGGCAATTCGTCATTGATGCCGCAGCTATCGCCGGTATCAAAGTGCAGACGCCGCCCACCGAACTGCAGGATTATTATTCTGCCCCCGGCGATACAGCCGGCATGCGCAGCTGGCTCAAGGAAAATCTTGCTGCCAATCAGGCCGCCATAATTTCCATTGACCAGCTCCTCTACGGCGGCCTGCTGGCGGCGCGTGAACAGGAGGCTCCGGAGGACAAACAGCAGGCACTCATAAATTATCTGCGTGAACTTCATCAAAAATATCCTGATATCCCTTTACTGACCTTCAGCATTCTCCCCCGGCAAACGCCGCAGGATACCATCGACGGCTATCAGGAACGCAAGGATTTACTGGCTTATTCCCGTCTCAAAGGACGCCAGGCCATGGGCCTGTCCGTTGACGAAACGGAGCTTGCCCGGCTGCAGTCCGCTATCCCGGCCGCCAGCCTGCAAAAATATTTAGCCCACTTTGCGGAAAATACAGCTCTCAATCAAAAACTGATTGCCCTCGTGCAGGAGGGCGTCCTCTCCCGGCTGGTGCTAGGGCAGGACGACGGTGAACCATACAGTATTCCTAACATCGAAAAAGAAAAAATCCGTCAACTACTGGCAGACAAAAACATTTCCCCGGACAAAGTCTGCCTTACCCACGGTGCTGATGAAATCGCCCTGACCATGCTGGCAGCCTACACCAATAATCTTACCGGCTGGCAGCCGCGCATTTACACAGCTTACAATCATCCCCGAACACCAGAAAAAATCATGCCCTACATGGCTATCAGTATGGCGGACACCGCCCGCGAAAAAATTCAGCTCATCGGCGGCCAGCCTGTTGCTGCCCCGGACACGGCCGACTTTATCCTCTACCTGTCGGCCAACGATTACGAGCAGGATACCGTCAGTGGCCGCAGTCAGGCCTGCCAGTATATCAGCGCACAGTTACAAGCCCACCGCCAGCTTGCCCTCGTAGATTTAAGCAAACATTTCACCGCGCAGGAAACCATTTTGCCCCTGCTGCTTGACAGTAACACGCCTTTAAACGAACTGACCGCCTATGCCGGCTGGAATACTGCCAGTAATTCCATCGGTACTGCGGCCGCGTCTGCCAGTCTTTACTGCGCAGCTATCCGGCAGGCCGCCACCCTTGACGCTGCCGCTGCCATCACCCAGGCCAATATAAAATTTCTCCACAACCGTATGCTAGAGGACTATTTTTACCTCAAGGCCGATATTGATATGGTAAACCACAGCCTGCAAAAAGCCGGCTATCATAACACCGCCGACCTCGATTTGGAACACAACTGGCGCTGGGCCAACAACATGCTCCAAAACAGCATGCAAAAACATCTGGCAGCCTACAAACATGCCCCGGCCATCCAGGCACCAGCTGCCTTTTCCACACCTGCCGGCAATTTCACCCTCAGCCTGCGCGACCTGCAGGTAGAACTTAGCTACCCCTGGCCACGCACCTTTGAAATTTATTTGGAAAGTACCCCTTACCTGACCACCACCGTACCATGACACCAAACAAATATTTCACCAATAACAAAGGCACGGTATGACCTGTTCTGTAACGTTTGACGCGCAGCGTCTAAGTGAAAGAACAGGTTATACCGTGCCTCGCATTTACTGTAAAAGGTAAGCTGATGTTTATTTTTTTATGATATCCTTGCCAAACCACTTTTCGGAAATCTTGGCCATCGTACCATCAGCCTTCATATCATCGAGGACCTTCTGTACTTCATCGCGGAGCTGTTTGTTGTCTTTGGCAAAACCAATGCCAAACGTGCTGACTTCACCCATAGCCACATCTACAGCATCCAGCGTATTCTGATGTTTGCTCATATAATAGCGTCCGGTAATTTCATCACCGACCACGGCATCAATACGGCCATTTTCCAAATCCATAAAGGCCGACACATAATCGGAATACTTCTTGACTTCCTTGACCTGTTCCTTAAAGAAGGCGCTGTTATCCATGTACTCCTCAGCCGTACCGGAGCTCTGCGTACCGATAACCTTGCCGGCCATGGAAGCCTCATCCTTAATATCGGTGTTGCCCTTCTTCACGAAGATAATCTGACGGTTGTCCATATAAGGCTCAGAAAAGAGCATATTCTCCTTGCGTTTCTCCGTAATATCCAGACCATTCCAAAGGATATCTACGCGGCCGCTTTTGAGTTCAGCCTCTTTACTTGACCAGTCAATAGCCTTAAATTCCACCTCACGTCCCAGACGCTTGCTGGCTTCTTTCGCCAGGTCAATATCAAAGCCCACAATCTCATTGCTCTCATTTTTAAAGCCCATGGGTGGGAAATTATCATCAAGACCTACCACAATTTTCTTTCCCTTGTCCGGTGCCGCAGTCTTATCCGCGCCGCAGCCTGCAGCAAAAGCGGCAGCCATAACCGCTGCCATTCCCAGTGCTAAAAGTTTCTGCCATTTCATATAATCAAACTCCCCTCTGTACTTTATCACACTAAAGGACTAATGTATTGATAATTATACTGTAACCCTGTAAAGATTGTCAATACTTGCCAGGAAAATAAAAAAAATAAAGGTTTTTCCCTATAAAAATAGAAGTATAATATATATCATCTTATCCCACGTGAGGAGGGGGTTTACTTTGCGAGCTGTTTCGATTGAAGATTTGAAACCTGGCATGATTCTGGCCCGCACCATCGTCAATTCCGAGATGGTAGTGGTTTTATCGGAAGACACGCTCTTAACTAAAGCACATATTACCCGTTTAAACTTTTTAAATATACCCGTAGTCTACATCAAGGATGAATATGAACTAAGCAAGAACTATCAAAACGTCTCCAGCATTTTTAATCGCAGCAATGCCTTTGTCAAAGAATATGACAGCGTTGTACAAGAGGCCAAGGGTATTTTTGAGGAGGCCGGCAAATCAGGCACAGTTCCCCTGCCAGAAACACAGGTTATCGTCAAGGACACCATTGCACCCCTGGCACGTAACAGTGGCGCCATCGATTATCTCTACGAGCTTAACCACAAGGCCAGCGATATTTACAACCATTCACTGCGTGTTTCTATTCTGGCCGGCGTCATTGCCAAATGGATGCATTTTACCCGGGCCAAAACCCGTGATATTATCATGGCAGGTTTTTTCCATGATATTGGCAAATGTAAATTCCCCCAGCGCCTGTTGGACAAAAACATCAACACCCTACAGGGCGAAGATTACGAGGACTACATCAAACATACGGTTGACGGCCAGCATATCCTCAGCGGTATTGACGGCATATCAGACGGCGTAAAACTGGCAGCTATGCAGCACCATGAACGTATGGACGGCACAGGTTTCCCCTTTGGCAGCCGCGGTGAAGATATTCATGAATATGCGCGCGTCATCATGATTGCCGATATTTATGACAATATCACCACCGAACGTCAGGGCTATGTAAAACAGACACCTTTCGCGGCAATTGCTTATCTTACCGAAAATATGTATGTAACCCTTGACCCTACCGTTTGTGTTCCCGTACTCACACATATCAAGGACGCCTTCCTGGGGTCCCGGATTACTCTGAACAACGGTGAAAAAGGCGTTATCGCAGCTTATCCCAATGATTTTGCTGCACATCCCATTGTCAGTCTGGAGTCCAACGAAATCATCAATCTTAACGAGCATCCGGAACTGACGATAACAGAATACAATCCGAAATAAAAATCAAAATACAAAAATACCGCAGCTCCCTGCTATAGGAGCTGCGGTATTATTTTATGTACTTACAACTTACAATTTAAATTGTCCAATAGCCTCTTGCATGTCAGATGCCATATTAGCCAAGGACTGGGAGGCTGCGGCAATTTCTTCGTTGGATGCCGACTGCTGTTCCGTGGCTGCGGAAATGGTCTGGGTATTTTCCGATGTCTTGCGGCTGATACCATCTATGGAGTCTACCGCTTTAACAATATTACCGGCCCCAGCAGATACCACTTCAACAGAACTGCTTATTTCATCCATCTGTCCCTTGATATCATTAACCATGGACAGAATGCCTTCAAACTGTTCGCCTACCTCACGGATAGCCGCCGTACCGCTCTTCACTTCGTCAGTACCTGACTGCATGGCCAGCACAGCCTCATTGGTATCATTCTGAATGGACAAAATACGTGCCTTAATCTGCTCCGCAGAATCCTGTGACTCAGCCGCCAGTTTACGCACTTCTTCGGCCACAACCGCAAAGCCACGGCCATGTTCACCTGCCCGGGCAGCCTCGATAGCCGCATTAAGGGACAGCAAATTGGTCTGCTCGGCAATGGACGAAATTGCCTCGACAATTTGCCCAATCTGACTGCTGTTTTCGCCGAGCTTTTGCACAACATCGGCCGATGCCAATACACTCTTTTCGATATTGCCCATGCACTTTACAGCATTCTCCATCAAAGCCGACCCTTTTTGTGCCGCCTCAGCTGTGCGTCCCGAGGTTTCCGTGACCGTACGAGCCTTTTCGGCCATAACATGCACATCTTCGTAAACCGTATCTACATTCGATTTCGCACTGTCAATATTCTGCAGCTGATCTTCCATATTCATGGACACTTCACCGACTGTTTCAGCCACATGTACAGATGCCTCAGCCGATTGCTGCGCATTGGCAGTAAGCTCCTCCGAAGATGCCGCCACCTGTTCACTTGTAGCTGCCATCTTGGAAATCAGTTTCCGCAAGTTAGCACTCATCGTATTAAAGGCTCTGGTAAGGGAGCCTATTTCATCATTTGACGTCACGGGCAGGTCATCCATGGTCAGATTGCCATCAGCCATCTGTGAAGCATGAGCCTCCAGACCGGCAATCGGCGTGGTAATACGATTGGCAAAGGTCAGGCAGATAAACGCTGCCAGCAGCAGACCGACCAGCGTCAGCACACCGAAAACGATTTTTAAATGTTTCAGTGAAGCAAACACAAAGTCACTGGGGGCAGAGATACCCATAATCCAGCCTGTTTCCGGCACGGTCGTATACGCAAAGACCTTGTCCTCACCACCGATGGTCACTTCAAAATAACCTTCACCTTTTTTAACCATTTCATCGAAATGACTGCCCAAACCGTCAATTTCTTTGAAATTCTTCATCGGCTCGCCAGCGCCGGAAGTCGCCAGAATATTGCCATTGGCCTCCGCGATGATGCCGGCACCTTCTCCATGATATTTCATGGCATTGGCCTGTTCCGTAAGCACATCCAAAGCCAAATCAACGCAGGTTGCGCCGATAAACTGGCCATTGGCCTTAACCGGCGAAGCTACAGATACCACCAGCTTGTTGGTGTTGGCATCAATGTAGGCTTCTGTAAATGTCGTTTTGTCGGTAGCCTTAGCATCTTTGTACCAAGGACGCTGCCGCGGGTCCTTCTTGCCCGTATTTTCTCCGGAGTAATAACCGGAGAACCAGCCGTCCTCCGTACCAGCCGTCATCTCTAATATTTCCTTATCCGAGATGGTCGTTCCCAAGGTTTCCTGCGTGTGCATTACCTCCATGTTGCCATTTAAACTGGTCATGTGGTTAGTGGTGGCCACACCAAACGCCTTTTTCTCACGCAGCCAGCCATTAAGTTTATTGGACTCATTGGCAATTGTCGTTCTCAGCTCGCTGTCCACACTCTCTTCCAATGCCGAGCTGGCCATCATATAACCTACAATGGAAACCACTGCCAAAAGCAACCCCATCAATCCTGACAGGGCCATAAACTTTTGCTTTAACCCCATATAAAATCCCTCCTTGTTTTTATGAAATTCACGGTTTACTTATGTTATTCCACTAAGAAAGGAAAATTCCTGCATATATTTTTATAACGCCGTTGTTCCAGTTTTGCCATAGGCAAAACTTCCTCTTGGCGTTTCAACGAGGTGGGAGATATGCTCGCCGCCTGTTTTGGTATT
>NZ_CAJODG010000050.1 GCF_905233635.1 Selenomonas sp. AE3005
AACGTGTGCATAAGTCAAAAAATCAAAAAATCAAATATCTAAGGTCTATTAAGGTCGGCCTTTTTAGATTTACCCAAAACCAGATATTTTCACGCTAAAGCTCCTTTCTGTCAAACACACATTTATTTTATTCGTTAAATTGCCGGAAAAACCTTGTTGGGGAAAGAATTTTATCGGCAGAGCAGGGGCGGAGCTATTTACTGGCAGGAAAAAACTGATATCAGTAGAATAAAGTGTAAAGGATATGGTAAAATATGAGTTATCCACAGATTTTTGCGTAAATCTGTGGATATGTGGAGAATTTTGTGGATAAATGCATGGCTAATGTGCATGTTTCTGAGGTCAGTATGGATAACCAAAAAAAGGTATTAAAGTTAATCGATTATATTCGCCAGATTTGCGCCCTGCGCCAGAACATCGTCCGGGGAATAAAAAATGAGGTCTGGTCCCTGTTCGTGGATGAACTGCCGGTGGACCCCAAGCGGATTTGTACGTATGCGCCAGGGGAACGGGAAGATGGTGTGTTGCTGGAAGTAGAAAAACCGGAATTTACGCCGTGTCCCGAACTGCCCTTTGATTTACTGGGCTGGATTCGCACCCCTGATTATAAGGATTTTGCTGTGGTGGACATCGAGGTCCGGGAGGAACGGCTGCGCCATGACAGCCGGCTGGGCGACGTTATGGAGCGCTTTGTGGATTCGGGCGTGCGGCTGGCGGCACTAGAAAAATGGAAACGCCAGCGCACGTTGTGGCGTTCCGGGGAAATGGTAAAAAGCCGCACGCAAAAGCTGTTTATGGAACTGTATGAAATCTACGACCGGTGCCGTAAGGACCCGGAGGGGCTGGAACTGGTTATCGGCAATGCCATGTTTCTCAGCGGCCTTGATGCGGCGATAAATCATCCGCTGCTGCTGAAACGGGTGCAGCTGCATTATGACAGACAGGGTAAAATGCAGGTCATGGAGGCCGGCTATCCTACAGAAATTTATATGGATATGTTTCAGGATATGCCGGGGATTGAGCCGGAAGGGCTGCGTGAATTTGCGGCGCTGGTGGAAGAACGGGACGTTCATCCCTGGACGGAGAAGATGGAGGCTTTCCTGACGGAGGCGGCCGGTGTGCTGACACCCAACTGCCGTTATGCGGAAAACCGGTTCGATATCCTGCCTACAGACTGGTATCTGACCTATTCCCGGCAGGTGCTGTTTTTGCGGCGCCGCAGTGCCGGCATGGAACGGGGCATATCCCAGCTGCTGGATTACATCGACAGAAACGGTGACGTGCCGGAGGCCTTGACAAGAATTGTGGACCCCACGGCAGCGCCGGAACAGGCAGAACCTTTTTCGCTTAACCTGGCGGATATCCGGGGCGAGGCCACGGATATTTTGCTGACCAAGGAGGCCAATGCCGAACAGCTGGCCATTGCCCGTAAGATAGAAACGTCACCGGCTGTAGTGGTACAGGGGCCGCCGGGCACAGGCAAAACACATACGATTGCCAACCTGCTGGGGCATTTCCTGGCCCAGGGCCAGCATGTACTGGTGACCAGTGCTGCAAGCAAGGCGCTGTCAGTGCTGAAGGAAAAACTGCCTGCCGGCATACAGGATTTGTGCGTGTCGCTTATTGGGGACGCAACGGCTGATATGCAGCGTTCGGTACAGGGGATTTGTGAACGTTTGTCACAGGATAATCCCGAGGAACTGGCAAAAGACGCACAGCGGCTCCGGGAAAAGCGGCAGGCCATATTGGCGGAACTTGAACGGCTGCGCGGCAGTCTGGAACAGGTTCAGCGCCTGGAGGCAAGGCGTGATTATTTTGAACTCGGCGGCAAGGTTTGGTCGCTGTCCCGAATGGCGGCCTTTATGCATGACCATCAGAACCTCGCAGGAGTTGTGCCCGGGGAAGTAGAGGCTGTGCCGCTGCCGCTTACGGAGAGCGAACTGGAACGGCTCTACAGTTTCAATGCTGTCTTTGACACCGTCAGCCTCAAAGAGGTGGGCGAAAACCTGCCGGCGAGAAGTGAACTGCTGCCCCCCAGTGAGGCGGCGGATATTCTCACCCGGGCGGCCAAGGACCAGGCGGAAATGCAGGGGCTGCTGGCCGGCTTGCGTGAGGCGGCGGTTGATGATAATGGCCGGCTGGTGAAAAAAGGCCAGCTGGTGGCACCGGGAGAACTTTCCCGGGAACGGCTGACCGCGGCGCAAAAACTCTATACGACTGTGGATTTTGCTACACTGGAGGAAAAGTGGGCGCAGGAGGCTATTCTGGCCGGCAAACTCGGCGGCGCCCACATGGAGGTCTGGCAGATGCTCGACCGGGCCATTGCCCGTGTGGGCCAGTTAAAGGGACAGACTATGACGCGGCTGTTTGGCCACGAGTTTGCCTACAATGGTCAAAGAGCGCTTAATCAGGAGTTTATTCAGGCCCTGGCTGATATGGCCGATGCTTTTGCGGCGCAGGGGCGTCTTTCCTGGTGGACAAAATTGCGCCATCAGCAGTGGAGCAGGATAGCGCAGGAATTTAATATTGACGGTCACGGGCTGGAAAGCGGCCAGGATTGTCAGCTGGCCCTGCAGTATGTAGCACTGGCTCAGGCCCGGCAGGAGGCGGCCCGTAAATGGGAGCAGCTGCTGGTGCCGTTTGGCATGCTGAGCTACGCGGAACTGGCAAAAAGCGGCGATGATATCGATGATTTGCTGGCGGCCCGTTTCCGGCAGGTCATGGGCTTTTTGCACTGGCAAAAGGATTTTTGGGGAGAACTTATGCTCATTCTCCGGCAGGCCGGTGTGGATGTGGAACTCATCTACAAGCCCAATCCCTTTGCGACACCGCACGAGGAACTTACAGAGCAGCTGCGTTGGCTCCGTGAGGATTATCCTGCCTGGCAAAAGCTCCTGTTCATGCAGGAGGGGCGTCAGGATGAGGCGGATAAACTCTATACCACCAAGCGTTCCTTAAGTGCCAGCGATGGTGCTTTGAGCTATGAATTTATGACGGCGTTGAACAATAGCGACGCTGAGGCCTATGCGGCCGCCTACGACAAGCTGCTGCGTTATGAAGAACTGCTGCCGGCCTATTACGAACGGCTGGACCTTCTGGCACGGCTGACGGCTGCTGCCCCGGCATGGGCGCAGACTATTGCGGATAAGATTGGTGAGCCCGGTGGCGATAAGGCACCGGCGCATGTGGAACAGGCCTGGCTGTACGCGCAGTTTAAACGCGAATTGGGCAGCCTGCCGCAGCTCGACGTACAGAAGATTTCTGCGGAAATTGGCAATCTTACGCAGGACCTGCATCAGGTTACGGCCCGGCTGGCGGAAAAAATGGCCTGGCAAAAGCTGTTGGAGAAGGTATCCGGTACTGACCTGCAGGCCAGTCTGGTCGGCTGGAGCAAGGCTGTCGTCAAAATCGGCCACGGCAAGGGGCGGTATGCGTCCAGACATATTAAAGAGGCCCGGGCGTGCATGATCGAGGCCCAGGGAGCAGTGCCGGCCTGGATTATGCCCTTGGCGCGTGTTTGGCAGAATCTCAATCCGGCCAGTCCTAAATTTGATGTTATCATTATTGATGAGGCCAGTCAGGCGGATATTACCGCTCTGCCCCTGCTGTATTTTGGCAAAAAAGTCATTATCGTCGGTGATGATAAGCAGGTGAGTCCGGCGGCTGTCGGCGTGACGGCGGCAGATATCACGCATTTGCAAAGTGTTACTATTGAGGGGGTTATCAAACATGCCTCCCTGTATACGATGGATACGTCCCTGTATGATATCGCCCAGATGAACTTTACCGCGCGGATGCTCACCGAGCATTTCCGCTGTGTGCCGGAGATTATCGGTTATTCCAACAAGCTGGCTTATGATGGCCGTATCCGGCCGCTACGTGAGTCGGGCAGCGGCCTGTTAGAACCGCTGGTGGCTGTAGAGGTGGCCGGGGGCGTACGCGAGCCCGGAAAGAAACGCAATCTGGTGGAGGCCGAGGCCATCGTGGCACAGCTGGCAGCCTGCCTGAAGGAACCGGCCTATGCCGGCAAGAGTTTTGGGGCGATTTCCCTGTTGGGCGATGAACAGGCTAAACTGATTCGGGACCTGGCAGCAGAAAAAATTGGTATCAGCGAGCTGGAGGCCTGCGGATTCCTCTGCGGCAATCCCGGCAACTTCCAGGGTGATGAACGCGATGTCATATTCCTGTCGCTGGTGGACAGTTCGGTGGAATCTGAAACTGCGGAAAGCCAGCAGCTGCGTCTGGTGGGTGAAGGTCATGGCGGTGATACGGCCAAACGTTATAACGTCGCAGTAAGCCGCGCCCGCGACCAGCTTTGGGTGTTCCATTCCATGAAACTGGCGGAATTGAAACCCGGAGACTTGCGCCGGGATTTAATCGAGTACGTGCAAAGTCCGCAGCTGCCGGCAGCTGCAGCTGACAAGGAACCAGGTTCTTTGGAAATCGCCGTGGCGGCAGCTTTGCAGGGCCGTGGCTACTGCCTGCGCCGTCAGGTGTTGGTAGGTTCGCTGGAACTGCCACTGGTGGTGGAAGGCGACGGACACCGGGCACTGTTGGTAATGCAGGGCGAGCACTGGGTGGACAGCATTCAGGCTGCGGCTGAGGAGCGTTGCAACCAGGCAATTCTGGAACGTCTGGGCTGGCAGTTTATCCGTGTGCGCGGCAGTGAATGGTATCTGGACCCCGAGGCAGCACTGGAAAAAATCATCGGGAATCTGGAGTCACTGGGCATTGCACCGCAGGCTGATGAGGTTATCACTGCAGACAGCCAGGCAGCCCGGACAGAACTGCTCACTTATGTGCGCGGGGCCGCGGAAAAAATCCGTGCCAAGTGGCATGCCCCGGCTGGGGAAGAGGCCATTTGAGGGCTCGGGGAAATTTTTAAAAAAAAATATAAAAAAGTTGTTGACAAGCAATGTGGTTATGGATATAATAGTTTTTGTCAGTCAGCGAGAGGCAGACAAGCCGGCAGCTGGTAAGACAAATGCGGAAATAGCTCAGTTGGTAGAGCATCACCTTGCCAAGGTGGGGGTCGCGAGTTCGAGTCTCGTTTTCCGCTCCATATTGCGGAAATAGCTCAGTTGGTAGAGCATCACCTTGCCAAGGTGGGGGTCGCGAGTTCGAGTCTCGTTTTCCGCTCCATATTGTTTGCAAGTTTTTGAAAGAATTTGGGCCTATAGCTCAGTTGGTTAGAGCAACCGGCTCATAACCGGTCGGTCCTTGGTTCGAGTCCAAGTGGGCCCACCACTTTTCTAAAAACTTCATATAAATCATGACTCAGTAGCTCAGTTGGATTAGAGTATTTGACTACGAATCAAAGGGTCGGGGGTTCGAGTCCCTCCTGGGTCACCATTTTTGTGGGTAGGTGCCCGAGTGGTTAAAGGGAACGGACTGTAAATCCGTCGCCGTAGGCTACGATGGTTCGAATCCATCCCTGCCCACCACTGAAATGACAGCGTCGCGTATGCGGCGCTTTTTTGTTTTGCGGACTCTGAAGAAGTTGTCGCAAATGCGCCTTATTTGACGGAAATTATTTAAATTTGCTAAAATAGCTGTAGTTTGAAAATGGATAAAGCTAGTGAGGTGGGGTTATTGCGCAAAAATGTATTTCTTGTAGTGTTGTTCACCCTGATTTTTACTTGCTCGGCGCTGGCTGCAGAGGCATCTATTCTGGTTAAGAATGGTTCTCGGGGAGAAGATGTGCGCCACGTACAGGAGCTGCTGCTGAAACAGGGATTCCTTAAAGGTGATGCTGATGGTGTCTGCGGTCCGCTGACTGTGGCTGCTATCAAAAAATTTCAAAAGTCCAAGGGCTTGACGGAGGACGGTATATGCGGCGATGGCACGTATTACTATTTATCCGGCGGTAAGACATATAAGGGCAATAAAGAAAAAGGGAGCAGGCATAAAAACAAGCAGCAGGCTGAGGATATGACAATTCCCAGCGGCCGGGCTTTGTATGTTTCTGCATCCGGCTACAGCGCTCATGACCCGGGAAACAGTAAGCATACTGCCAGCGGGACGCTGGTGCGCAAGGGGGTTATAGCTGTAGACCCCGAGCTGATTCCTTTGGGGACGAAGGTATTTATTCCCGGCTACGGTGAGGCTATAGCCGAAGATATCGGCGGTTCTATCAAGGGACACCGGATTGACGTGGCCTTTGATACGCATGAAGAGGCTCTGGCTTTTGGCCGGCGTGATATTGAGATAATTATAGTAGAGTGAGCTGATAGGCTGTTTCCTTGGGAACGGCCTATCTCTGTATTTGAGGGAGTGTAAAAAGTGGCTGAGTCTTTAGATAGAAATAGCGAAGAATTGCTGGGATTTATCAACGAGGCAGCCTCACCGTATCACACGGTAGAGGCTGTGGTAAAGCGGCTGGACAAGGCGGGGTTCAGCAGGCTGGCCCTGGCGGAACCGTGGCAGCTGGCAAACGGCGGCCGCTACTATGTGCCGGTGTATGGTTCTACGGTCATGGCCTTTACGGTTGGCCGGCAGGCCGGCGGACTGCGGCTGGCGGCTGCCCATACGGATTTTCCCTGTTTTCGCTTGAAACCACAGTCCGGCATGGTTAAGGAAGGCTACGGCGTTCTCAATGTGGAAAAATATGGTGGCATGCTGCTACGGACCTGGCTGGACAGGCCTTTGTCGCTGGCAGGCAAGGTGGTGCTACGCGGTGAGACGGCTTTTGCGCCGCAGGTACGGCTAGTGGATTTTGCCCGGCCGCTGCTGACGATCCCCAGTCTGGCCATACACATGGACAGAGATGTAAATGATGAGGGCAAGCTCAACGCGCAGACGGATATGCTGCCTTTGGCGGCGGTGGGCGGAGAGCCACTTGCAGAGGATTTCTTTTTGTCATGGCTGGCAGCTGAGCTGGGGACAGCGGCTGAGGATATCCTGTCCTATGAATTGTCGGCCTATCCCGTGGAAGACGGCTGTCTGTGCGGCCTGCATTCCGAATTTATCTCAGCGCCGCGGCTGGATAACCTCACCTCCGTTGTGGCGGTGCTGAGAGGAATAATGGCGACATCGCCGGAAAATAATGCCGGCCTGCGGCTGGGGGCGTTCTTTGATAATGAGGAAGTGGGCAGCCAGACCAAGCAGGGCGCCGGTTCGGCGGTACTTATGCAGGTGCTGGAGCGCATTTACATGGCTTTGGGGCGGACGCGCAGCGAGCTTTTGGCAGATATTGCCGGGGGCTTTATGCTGTCGGTGGATGTGGCTCACGGCCTGCACCCGAACCATCCCGACAAGTGTGACCCCTCCAATAAACCGCTGCTGGGCGGCGGAGTTGTCCTGAAGCAGGCGGCCAGTCAGGCTTATGCCGGTGACGCTGAAGCGGTGGCTGTGGTCAGGGATATCTGCGAGCGGAATAATATTTCTTGGCAGGGCTTTGTCAACCGCAGCGATATGCGCGGCGGCTCTACGCTGGGTTCCATTGCCTCGGCGCTGGTGCCCATGCGTACCATGGATATCGGCGTGCCCATTTTGGCCATGCATTCGGCCCGGGAAATCATGGCGGCTGACGACCAGGGGGCATTGACGGATTTGCTGACGGTTTTTTATAATTCCTGAGGCGATACTCAGCCGGCTGTTTGTCCTGCTTGCAGAGATAAAAAATAAAATGCAAATAATCAGGCAAAAACAGGAAAATAGCCTTGATTTTTACGGCGTTTTCACCGATAATAAGAATAGGAGACTTCTCTTTTTTAGGTATGTTCACGCGTAAAGGAGGAAGATGAACATGGATGTCAACATGATTTCTTCTTTGTCGCAGACTTCCGCAGCGGTGAAGGCTAATTACACGAAGAGCACCACCACTACCACCAATGAAGCGACGAAGGAAACGACGACCACGACGAGCGAGGCTTATTCCCTGGATATTTCCGCGGAAGCCAAGAAAGCTTCGACGGCGCTGGGCAAGCTCACCAGTGAGCAGATTGATGCGTTGCAGGACGGCATCAACAAGAGCTATCAGCTGATGATTAAGACCCTCACGGAGCAGAATGCAAAATTGCAGGGCTATCTTGATGAAGGCATCGGCCAGCTGAACTTTGACGGTATTCTCTTTGGCACGGATAAATTTGCCCTGCCTCCGGTAGGTACTACGCCGGAAGAAGCAGCTGAGGCTGTGGGCGAAGGCGGTGCTTATTCTGTGGATAGCGTGGCCACCCGTATCATGGACATGGCAACGGCTATCGCCGGCGGCGACCCTGAGAAGCTGAAACAGATGCAGAGCGCCGTGGAAGAGGGCTTCAAGCAGGCCGGTCTTGTCTGGAAAGACGCTATGGGACAGGACGAAATGCCGCAGATTACCAAGGATACGCAAAACGAAATTACCAATCGGTTCAACAAACTGTATGAACAGATGGGGATTAAGGCTTCCACTATGGAAGAGTAATGATTTCACAGCGACCGCTGCGTGGAGATGGCGGTCGCTTTTTTATGTTAATGAGGTGGCTGGATGGGCAAAAAAATACGTATTGTCGCCATGGGCGGCACGATTGCCGGGGCGGCGGCCGACAGTGCCGCTACGACGGGCTATCAGGCAGGAGCTGTAGGCGTGGCTGAGCTTTTGGCGGCGGTGCCGGAGATAAATGAGGTGGCAGAGGTCAGCGGTGAACAGCTGGCCGCCATTGACAGCAAGGACATCACGGCGGCGGTACAGCTGCAAATGGTGCGACGGATTCGGGAATTGCTGCTGGCCGCCGATGTAGACGGGATTGTTATCACGCATGGTACTGATACCCTGGAAGAAAGCGCCTATCTGCTGGACCTCGTGCATTTTGCTGACAAACCTGTGGTGATTACGGGGGCGATGCGTCCGTCAACGGCCCTCAGTGCCGATGGGCCGCTTAATCTTTTGGACGCTGTGCGCGTGGCGGCGGACGATAAGGCGCGTGACAGGGGCGTATTGGTGGTATTGAATAATGCAATCCACAGTGCGCAGGCGGTGACGAAACTGGCGACAATGGCGGTGGAAACCTTCCAGTCGCCTAATGGCGGCACCATTGGTGCGGTTAATGACGGCGAAGTGGTATTCTATCATAATTCGCAGCTGCATCACCTGCCGCAGGCTTTAAGTATCAGCGAAAAATTGACAAGTCAGCAGGAACTGCCCTATGTACCGATTCTGTACGGCCATAGTGATGATGATGGCCGTCTGGTAAAAGTGACCGTTGACCAGGGGGCCAAGGGGATTGTCTATGCCGGAATGGGCAACGGCAGTATTCCGGCTCAGGCTGAGGCGGAACTGGTGGCTGCTGTAAAGCAGGGGGTGCTGGTAATCCGTGCAAGCAGCAGCGCTTTGGGTATGGTGGCCAAAGCGGAAGAATCCTATGAGCAGGCCGGCTTTGTGGCTAGCGGCTGTTTAAATCCGCGCAAGGCACGACTGTTGCTGCAGGTGGCTCTGTCGGTGGGGGCGTCAGCGGCAGCTGTGAAAAATTGGCTGAAAATTTAAGCGGAATTAAAAGGAATAATTTTCCTGATGGCGAATAGTAAAAACAAATAGTGGTTGTTTGTAACTGGTAAATCCCTTGCGTATCCTCGTAAGGGATTTTTGCCATAAGGAGGATGGGCGATGATACAGTACAATTACACGTTAAACTGGAATGCCGATGACCCGGGGATTTGGGATAAGCTGGACAAGGCCCTGCGGTCGCTTTCCATGCGGCCGGCCAGCAAACAGGCCAACGCGATTTTTATGCAGTTGTCCTTCCATAATATGGATATGGAGACGGCAGACAAAATCCGGGAAAGGATTCGTGAGTTCCTGCCCAGAGCCGTGGTCGTGGGCATGACGGAGACACTTTTTTCACAGGTACCCAGCTATGTGCGGATAAATTGTTCCTTCTTCCAAAGCGCCAGAGTGCGGCTGATGGAATATACCGGCATGCCCGATGATTTTGGCAGACTGGGGCTGGACATGGGGCAGAAGGTCGCGGCCATGCATGATGTCCGGGCGGCTTTGGTCATCGGTGTTATGGCGCCCAAGCTGAGCCGGTTTATTGACAACTTTGTGGTCGGCAATGAAAATGTGGTGGTCTTCGGCGCCATTGCCGGGATGTATGAAGATGGCCTTGATGAAAGCGGCCTGAGTTCCAGCCTGTTTTCACTGGACACCGGCAATAATATGGCCAAGCAGTTTATCGTCGGCAGCGGCTGTATGGAGCGTGGTATTGTGGTGGCCGTGTTCAGCGGCGAAAAGCTGAGCATCCGGGCTGATTACACTTTGGGCTGGAAACCGCTGGGCAAGGAAATGATGATTACGGAAACCGTGGGGCAGACCGGTATCAGCACACTGGACAATATGCCGGCCGTGGATATCTACCGTCATTATCTGAAGGTCGTTCCCGATGAACATTTCCTGCAAAATATCGCCGAATTTCCGCTGGTCATAGACAGGGACGGCTGTCCCATCGCCAGAGTACCGCCGGGCTTTGACGAAGAAGGCCGTATTTTCTTTACCGGCGATGTACGGGTCGGGGAACGGGTGCGCCTCTCCTATGCGGTGCTGGAAGACTTCCTCCATGAAACGGAACTGGCCAGCGAGAAGATGAGCCAGTTTGCGCCGGAGGCGCTGTTCCTCAACGTCTGCGGTACCCGCGGCCTGTTCCTGCAGGAAAAGGCTCAGATGGAAAATATCTACTATCAGCGCAGTGCCAATCAGCTCAATGCCTGCAGCGGTACAGGGGAAATTTATTGCTATCAGGGACACGGCGGTATTTTAAACTGCGCTTTGGTGGCCGTGGGATTCCGTGAGGGACGCAGCAAGTCGGCGCTGACGATTTTTGACGAGCCGGAAGAAACGACGGAGAACACGCCCGTGCGCCTGTCGGCCAGAGTAGCGGCTTTTCTGGAGGCAGTGACCAGAGAACTGGAGCACACCAATCGGGAATTGCGTGAGATGGCCGTGGAAACGGAAAAGTCCAGCATTGACAAGTACAAATTCCTGGCCAGCGTCAGCCGGGATATCGCAGCTCCCTTGCAGAGGGTAATTGAAATGGAACGCCGGGTGCAGAAAGAAAGCACTGAGGCGCATATCCGCAACTATGCCAGCGAAGGACGCAAGGCCGGAGAAAAGGTGTTCAGTGTCATTCAGCGCATCTTTGACTTTTTGGAGATGGAGGCAGGCAACTTTAAGCTCAACGAAGATGAGTACCGCCTTGACCATCTGCTGGAATCCCTGCGTCAGGACTTGTCCGAGGAGGCGGAAGCCAAGGGCATTGAGCTCAAACTGAATCCGCAGGGCGATATTCCCAGCGTACTTTACGGCGATGAACTGCGGATGCGCCAGCTGCTGCTGAATCTGATGGGCAATGGCGTGAAATACACCCGGCAGGGCAGTGTGGAATTGAGCATCAAGGCCGAAAAAACAGGCGCGGCTGAGGCAGAACTGACATTCTGCGTCAAAGATACGGGCATAGGCATGACGGCGGAGCAGCTGGCGGAACTTAACGATATTCTGGAAATGAATGTGGATAAAAAGGTCAGCAGCCTCGACGATACGGGGATTGGCATCAGTGTGACCCAGCGCCTGCTCAAACTCATGGGCAGCGGCCTTGCCATCAGGAGCAAATCGGGCGAAGGCGCGGAGGTGTCCTTCGTACTGCGGCAGAGGGTTCTCAGCTGGATTCCCCTGCGGCAGAACGACAGCGCAGCGGCTGACGAAGCCGTGGAGGAAAAAGAAACCATCAGTCAGGAAGAGCTGTCCGAAACATGGGAGGCGCTGAAGGAAATTGCCGATGCCCGGGAAATGGAGAGCCTTGATTATATGCTGGAAACGTTGGAGGGCTATCAGCTGCCGGAACGGGAGGCAGGTCTGCTTCTGGAACTGCGTGCCGCAGCCAGGGAAGAGAACTGGACGCTCATTCAAAAACTCGTGCAGTAAAAAAATTAAATTTTATCTTTTTGACCTATTGACTTTTTGACTATTTGAGTTATAATAAAATTGTAATCAGGAAAGAGCAAAAGCCACTGGTTACAGAAATGTTACAAATAGTCAAGAGAGGCACAGCAAGCTCCCTTGGCCGGTATAGATTTTAGAAAGGGGTTGCTGATTATGTTTGGTTTGGTTCCGTTTGGTACGCGCAAGGATTTGGCGGCTAATAATAGTCCGCGCAGTATTTGGGATGTGTTCGATGAACCATTCTTCAGCGATGATTTCTTCCCTACTATGTCCGGGATGACTTCGGCCGGCGGTATGCGCGTAGATGTGAAGGATAACGGTGACAGTTTTGAACTCACAGCTGATTTGCCGGGCATGAAAAAAGAGGATGTAAACCTGAGTTATCAGAACGGCTATCTCACCATTGCTGCCCAGCAGAAGAGCGAGAGCGGCGATAAGGATGACAAGGGCAATTACATCCGACGCGAACGCCGTATGGGTTCGGTGAGCCGGTCTTTCTATATCGATAATATCGATGAAAGCCGTATCGATGCAGAATTCAAAGATGGCGTGCTGACGGTGAAAATGCCTAAGGCTGCTGAAGTTCAGCATAATACCACCATCAATATCCGGTAACATGCGAGACAGTCAGGATTCTAAGCCCCCACGCCGGGCAACGGCGTGGGGGCTTAGTGTTTTATTTATATATTTAGAATAAATAATTATTATATAAGTAAATATTGAGGCTAATTTTTAATTATTTCTTGCCTTTTGCTGTCAATTTGCCTATAATAGACATTGCGACTAAATGGGATAAAGTTGGAAAATTGATTTATCGTAGTATAAATAGTGATAATTCCAGCATAAAATCTCATAAATGTTTTCTTCTTTTGAGGCAAAAAAATCTATTTTTATGGGATAAATATCCAGTATAAAAAAGGATTTTTAACCTTTATGTTGAATTGTTAAAGATGGGCAATAGCCTAATATTCAGCTAAAGGCAATTTTGCCGAAGGAGGAATATGAAAGAAGTTTTGTCGGTGTTCATGAAAAGGCTCATTATGGGGCTGGGGGTAATCACGCTGGCGATAGGCAGCATGCTGGCCGCTAACGGCACAGTGGAGCTTATCGGGGCGCTTATCATCGGCTTTGTTACGGGCCTGGTATTTTTGGGAAACATGTCTATGCGGCTGTGGAAAGCCGCGTCGCTTTCTGCTGGCAATGCGAAAAGACAGATGCTCTGGGGCTTGGTTTTGCGCTTGATGGTATTATTTATTGTCCTGTTTGCAGCCGTCCAGATTTCCACGCAGGTGTTCAGTATGGTGGCGCTGGGGTTTGTCCTCTGTTATGCCTGGGCTATGGTTCTCATGATCCGCATGAATAGCGCGAAATAAGTAACTCAGGAATTCCTGGGAGGAGGTTGAGGTATATGCCGAAGTAGTGCAGTTTGCTGGCTTTACCTTCAATTGGGAAACTCTGGTCATGACCTGGATTACGATGGCGATAGTGCTGCTTATAGCAGTGCTGGCAACCCGCAATCTGCAGATGGTGCCGACTGGCTGGCAGAATGTGGTGGAGGCAATCGTGGTCTGGCTGCATGAACAGATTGACGCGACCATGGGCAAAAACGGACGCTTTTTGGCGCCCTTTGTCGTGTCGCTCTTTATGTTCCTGCTGGTTTCCAACTGGCTGGGGCTTATCCCAAAGATGGCATCACCGACAAATGACTTGAACACCACTTTAGGCCTTGCACTCTTGGTCATCGTGATGGTGCACGGACTGGGGCTTTACATGAAAGGCGGTCATTACATCGCGCATTTCTTCCAGCCCACGCCGGTCTTTGTCATCATCAACGCCATAGAGGAAGTTGCCAAGCCTATTACGCTGGCCTTCCGTCTATTCGGCAACATTCTGGCAGGTGAAATTCTTATTATCATCCTGCTGCAGCTCATGCCAATCTGGATGCCGATACCGTCAGTTATCTGGCTGGCTTTCAGTATCTTTATCGGCGGAGTTCAGGCTTTCATCTTCACTATGCTGTCCATGGCATATCTGGCCAATGCAGTGAAGAGCGAAGAAGAAGGCTAAGACATACTGGGAATTTTTGTTAAAGGTTATTAAGGAGGATTTTTTCATGGAAAACGCAATTATGGTAGCCGCTGCTCTCGTTGGCGCAGGTATTACGATGGGTCTTGCCGCAATCGGCGCTGGTATCGGTGATGGTCTTGTAACGAGCCGTTTCATCGAAGGTATCACCCGCCAGCCGGAAGCCAAGAGCACGCTCTTCACCAACACCCTTATCTCCGTTGGTTTGATCGAGTCCATGGCTATCATCGCAACCGTTGTTGCCCTCATCATGCTCTATGCAAACCCGCTCATCAAATAATTTTCTTTGATGAATTGCTTAATAAAGGGGGCATAGGAATTGATCGAGTTAAATGGGACGTTTATTGCGCAGATCATAAACTTCCTCATTCTGGTTGTTTTACTCCGCGCATTTGCGTATAAACCCGTAGTCAACATGCTCAAAGCCCGTCAGGATAAGATTCAGGAAAGCCTTGATAAAGCCGATGCCGAT
>NZ_CAJODG010000051.1 GCF_905233635.1 Selenomonas sp. AE3005
GCATTGTTTAGTTTTCAAAGAACAATCTGTTTATCGCCTGTCGTTTCAAGCGACTCACTTATCTTATCGCATTCAGCTTAGCTTGTCAACATCTTTTTTAGAAAATTTTCAAAGCTTTGCGGCCGTCCAAAAACTCGTTACCGGTCAAGGTTTGCCGGGCTTTTTGCTTGCCGTGTCTGTCAGCGACTTGTATTATGATACAGGAATCATCAGCCATTGTCAACATCTTTTTTATAGTTTCTTAAAAAAATCACGAAAAAAAAACACCACCCTGGCAAAATTGGCCATGATGGTGATTTAACGTCTATGATTGTGCTTATTTTAACCTGATAACCCCGGGCTGGGTGATTGACCAGGAGCCCAAATGCTGTTTAAAATGCGCCGGCAGTTTTACCTGTATTTGATGGAAAGTGCCAGTTTCATAATTTGAGGCAAAGGTTTCCTTCATGCCTCCCTTATTGTGCAGCTTTTCATCATACTCCGGCAGCGGGTTAGGCACTACCACAAAATCCTCTTCCTGTCCCGGTACTGGCCAGGCCCAGAAGTTACTGATTTCTGTTTCGTCCACAGGTGCATACATAGGCGTCTTGCGTCCCGAGGCCGAATCATGCGGCTCTACACAGATAAGCATCTGCAGCTTATGGCTTTTAACAAAATTCACGCAGGCCTCTGCGGCTTTAGGAACGTCCATACTGGCGGCCAGATTATTGTAGTCATCAATAAAAGCCTGCCATACTTCCGTTTGTATTTTTTTTACCTCGGCCGTACCTTCCGGCTTGACTTTGTCCGGCCGTGGCACTTTATCTTGCGGCACACCTTCTTTTAACTGTGCCTTGGCCATCCAGCCACGTATTTCCTTTACTTCTGCCTGCAGCGACTTTACCTCATGCTCCAGCTCGGCAATTTTAGCCAGCTCCTCCCGTCCATTGATGACCACAGAATAATTGTAGGCAATACCGACAAGGGCCACCAGACTGATGACACCTACCAGAATTAACATTACCTGAGCTACAAACGGCGGAAAAATAGTCACATCCATCCCAACTCACGACCTTCCCTTATATCAAGTGCGTTTCTTTCCATTCAAAATGTCGCATAGGTCCAGCATATTTCTGATACGCATAGCCTCAGTAGCAGACAAGGCTCGGTCATCATTTGAGCCGCCCTTTACCCCCAGCATAACGATTTTGCCGGCCAGCTGGTCTGCAACCTCATTCATACCTTTTAAGGTTTCCCGGTCAGCTATCTGGTCGCACCATTCCATAATACCGTCATTGGTTTTGGAAGTAGTCACCGGACTGCTGGCTTTGACCTGATAAACATCTTCTTCACTTGTCTGCAAGCCTACCCCTTGGAACCCCATTGGGCTATGGCCGCGATGACGCAGAATTACGTGAATTACTGCACTGCCGCCGCCATCACGAACTATATAAGGCTGTAGGAATATACCATCTTCAGTTGGGTCTTCATAACGATAATAAGTTGAGCCGTCCATTTCCTTGCTCACGAGCATATCGGCCGTCAGTCCGCGAATAACCTGGTCAGGTTCTTCGGTACGCCCCATACGCCGGTCAAGCAGTTCCTGCTTGCGTCGGGCTTTAGCTTTCTGCGCTGCCTCCGCCGCCTCTTTTGCCTTTATTTTCTCCTGCTTGGCGGCCTCTTTCTTATCCTGTTCTGCCTGAACTATAGCCCGGGTCTGGTTATACTGCATAGCGGCGTAAAACCCGGCCCCGCCAGCTACACCTACCACCAGCAGCACCAGAATAAAGTACTTTAATTTCGCCATAACAGACACTCCCTTCCCTGTGCAAAGTGACACTTTTCATTGTAGTTATACGCCCCGAATACAGAAATTTCCTGCAAAATATAGAAAAAACTGAGACTATGAATAAACATAGTCTCAGTAAGGGGATGTAAAGGGATTATTTATTTTACCAGCATTAACCCCTGGTTAGGGTTCAAATGAAGCTTAATACGCCCCTCGGACACCATTGCCGCCTGACCTGTAAGCTGGTCTGTAAGCACAGTCCCATCAGCGGCGAAGGCTGCCGGCAGTTCCACGTCCGTGTCTTTGCCACGATTTAAAACAATCACCGCAGCTTCACCTTTATCATTGGTCCTGGCAAAAGCATAAACATCACCTTTTGCCAGCAGCGTCTCTACATCACCATGAGCGAAAAGCTGCTTATGCTGCTGCCGCACAGCAATAACCTGCCGATAGAATTCCACCAGGTCCTTGTCCTCCCGCCCCCAAGGGTAAGTGCGGCGACAATCCGGATCTGCACTGCCATAGACACCGGCTTCATCTCCATAATAAATGGTGGGCATGCCGGGATACCCCATCAGGAACATGGCCGCCAATTTCAAGCGAGCTTTTCCCAAACGGTAATTAAAGTCCTGTCTGGTCGCCTGCGCCACATTCTCCTGACCGCCGCCGAATTTATAAATTGCACGGACAGTATCATGAGAATCAACGATATTCATGAGATTATAGAGTGCTTCCTTCGGATAATTCTGACGCAATACCGTCAGCTCATCATCACAAGCTTCTGCCTTGCCCTGATTCAGGAACAAATCCCCAACCGCAAAGGAAAGCTTATAGTTCATCACCGAGTCAAACTGATCCCCCGTCAGGAACTGAGAACCATCCTGCCAGATTTCGCCTAAAAGCAGAGGTTCTTCTCCTGCTTTGGTGCGAATGGATTTTACGTCCTTGCGCACATTGGCCCAGAATCCTGGTGGGACTTCCTTGGCCACATCAAGACGCCAGCCGGATAAACCATCATCAAACCACTTCATGATGACACCCTTCTGCCCGTTACGTCCCCGCAGCAGATAATCACCCAAATCGGATACCTTTGTCCCGGCTTCACTGCCGGGATAATCCGCATCACGGAATGGCGTCAGGCTGTCAAAGCCCTGCCAATCATGATAGGCATACTTCGCCCCCATGCTGTCCTTTGTCTTTTCATTACGGATTTCAAACCAGTTTTCCCAATGCCAGGGCGAGAATACTTGTCCTTCGGCTTCCAGCTGTTTCTTTGCCTCAGCCTTAGCCGCCTCAAGCTTCATATGCTTATCATTCATCAAATCATAGATGCGTGACCAATATTCATAAGCACCAACCGTCTTGTACTTGCTATAACGGTCAAAATAGATGCTGTCATCTCCCACATGATTGAACACGCCATCCATAATCAAATGCATACCGCGTTTCTGCATTTCAGCCGCCAAAACATTTAATTCCGGCAATTTCCCTAAGATGGGGTCAATATTGCCATAGTCCACGGCATCATAACGGTGATTCGAGCAGGCTGCCGACAGCGGATTGACATAGATTGCTGTTATACCCAGTTTCTGCAGATAATCCAGCTTCTGCGTGATGCCGGCGATATCCCCGCCGAAGAAATCATTACATTCCCAGTTATCGCCATCGGTCTTAGGCGACTTACTGGCGTTAGCAGGCAGATCCGTCCAGGCACGATGCTGCACCGGCTGATTGCCACGCGCCGTAGTGCGCGCATTGTCATTAGATGGATCTCCATTAAAGAACCGGTCCGGGAAAATCTGATAGGTCACCGCTTCCTTGGCCCAATCCGGCGTATGAAAATCCGCGCGGTAAACGGTCAGCTGGAAAGGCTTTGCACCACGGAGTTTCAAAGCCCCCGTATGGCCCGGCTTGTCATCATCACCATATTCTTTGGTGTCATCCAGGACGAATTTATAGCCATAAATGCCATGTTCCTGTGGATGCAAGGTAACTTCCCAATAATCGCGGCCATCACGGCTTTCCTTCAATGTCAGCAGATATTCGGTCTTGCTGCCGGCGGCAAAATCCGGATTGTATTCATCACCACCATTAGCGGTGATTTTTGCCTTATAAAGTACTGCCTTTACACTTCCTACTTCGTCCTTGCCCACAGCCAGCCGCAAAGTTACAGGCGAACCTGCCTTTACAGCCTCAAAGGGAACACGGTAAGCCTTGCTCCAGGTATCATGCATAACCTGTTTTTCTGAAATGCGTCCATCATCCGCAATCAGGCGGTTTTCCTTGCTGTCATAATAAAACGTTACAACCCCGTCTTTTTTGACCTTCACGGTCTGCGTCAAGGGCTTTTTCCCTTTCTGGTCCACCTTGACCTGATAACTGCCAGCCTTCAAATCCATGCTTTGCTGATAGAATTCGGCCAGTTGAAAATCCTGCATGGTGTTATCTGCGGATGCACCGAAATTACCACTTATTTTGGGCAGGCTCGCATTATCCAGCATCTTATAGCTCGTGCTGTCAGCGATTGCATGAGTCTTGTCGTTGTAATAGAACGTAACTTTCTGGGCCTTGGGCAAGGTAAGCTGCACATTGGCACCATCAAAATTGCCGCCCAAGCCATAGTTTTCTGCCCAGCTGCCGCCCACGGCCACCTTATAATAATACGTTCCAGCAGGTAAATCCACCGACAAACTGTAGAAATCATGTCCTAAAGGCTTCATGCGCGTTGCCATATCGCCCGGGTCCCAGTCCTTTTGCGCACCGGCTTTCATTTGCACGGTTCCGGTCAGCACCACAATCCGCTCTTGTGCAGCTTCAGCCAGCGATGCAGACAGCCCTGCTGGCAAAATATCTGCAGGAATTCCGCCCGGCACTGCCCATAACCCCAATGCTAGCGATAGGCTGACAGCTCCTTTTAAGGCTTTATTGCGATTCATATTCTTAACTCCCTTCAGCCGTTAAAAATGGAAATCCAGCCAGCTGCGGAGAATGCGACGATTATGCGTGGTTGCCCCATCCCAGCTGTTGTTCGTGTTCTCGGTAAGATTAGCGTACATCGTTTCCCATTCCACATTCTTCCAGGGAACACATTTGAATCCATAATACCAGCCACGCACACCATTGATGCCGGTCGGTTCACGCGTAGCCCATTCATCATCATGTCCCAAATCAGCAAGGCAGCCCAAATCTACCCATTTTGCATAGAGTCCATAACTGCCGACCTTATTGATATCCGTCCCCTTGTACTCGATTTTCACCGCCAAATCCCGATTGGCATGCCCGTTTTGCGCCCAATTATTATAGGGTTTATTCACATCAGCATCCGATTTTACGAATGAGCCGGTAATTGCTAAATCCTTAAGCGGCTTTACTTTCAAATCAATGCCATAGAAATTTTTGGCCCCGGAATAAAAGCCGCTATTGGTATCATTTTCATCCAGATTATGCTGGAGAACCCGGGCGTAAGCCACATTGGCCTCCATATATTTACCTAAAGGCCCCCAAAAGTCCAAAACGCCGGCAATCGGTGCTCGATTGGTATAACGCTTAGTATCCGTGACCTCATATATCCCTTTCGCATTCTTCGTCACTGTTTCTACCGTTTGACTCCAATCTGCAGAAGGTTTGAAATATTGCGCACTAAACCACCAGCCGTGTCCCTTGGGAATAGCATGATACGTTGCAACGCCATCCACCTGTCCGCCCAAAAGCAAATTCTGCATACCAATCCCATTCCACTTGCGCCCGATATTGGTATACCAGTCATGATTCTTTCCCAAAGCCAGCTCCACCCAGATATTGGAAATAGAACCATTATGATTAGCATCGTTGTTGGCATTATCCCGGTCTTCACCGGAAACCGCACGATTAACGGTATAAGCCTGTCCATCCTTGGTCTTGACGACCTGCGTAGTCAGATATTCACGGTCACGGAAGCGGGCATTTTTCTCCACGGTAAAACGAGCGGTCATATAAGGGTTGACCTTTAACGAGCCCTCTAAGTCCATATAGAAACGATTGTTGTAGTCGCCACCATAACCATCATTTTTCAGGCCATTATCATTGCCCATCTGCACTCTGGCCAAGCCATGCAGCTGAAACCGCTCTGCTTTTTCCTTTAATTCTTTGATATCCTTATCATGAGCATCCACACGCTTTTTCAACGTGTTAAGTTCACCAGCATACTCTGCCGAAAGTTTGTCCAGCACAGCTTTATTCCCGAAATTATTGCCGCCCTTCTGCATGGCCTTTGCTACGATTGCCGCCATTTCATAACGGCTCATCGCCCGGCCTCCTTGAAAGGTGTCATTCCCCATGCCCTCGATTACCCCCTCACGGGCAAGTTAATCCAGAGCTTCATAGCTCCAATGGTCCTTGGGTACATCCGTAAAACTGTCCGCATCAGCAGCATAAGCCTGCCCCATGACCCCCACAGTCAAACCGGTCAGGATTGCGGCAACTTTTTTGCTCATTCTCATAACCAAAGCTCCCTTTCTTTGATATTAACATATAATTACATATTGATATATAGAATGAAAGCTCCCCCTAAAAAGAGAGCCTTATTCACTTGTCAGCTTTTTACAAATTTTCCACAAGCATTTCCCCCACAGAAGCATACACAGCCCGCGCCCGCTTTTTAATGACCTCCCTGGCTGTATTCACGGTAAAGCCTGCAAAGGCTTCGAGCATGGGCAAATCATTGCTTTCGTCACCAATGGCGCAGACCTCGGCCTCCTGCCATTCCATAAGCTCCAACAGCTTTTTTATTCCCTGACTCTTGCTTACTCCCGCGGGCGTAATATCCACGCTGCAGCCATTGGGATAGGCATGAACAAACATACCATACTTTTCGTTGATGATGGCGCTGGTTTCGTCTGCTTCACCGGCTTCATGATACCCCAGACAGAACTGATGAATCTGCGGCAGAGCCATAATGTCCTTTTCCTCTATCTTGACTATCGGAAAATCCCATTCCAGAGCTTCCCGCATAATCCATGAACCTTCCCGCTCATGGTAAAGATAAGTCTTGTCCACGGCAGAAAACGCAAAGTGGAAGGAACGGCGCACGGAGGGTTCCCGCACGATTTCCGTCAATATTTTCAAGGGAATACTGCCCTGCCACAGCGGTGTGCCGTCAGCGCGAAAGATTATGCCGCCGTTATTGCAGACGGCATAATCCGATTCAATGCCGTAGTGATTAAGCTGCGGCATCAGCATGCCATAGTCCCGTCCGCTGACCACGCCAAATTTATTGCCAGCCGCCCGCCAGACCTTTATTCCCTTCACGTCTTCCACAGCAATGGTTCCCTTTCGGAACAACGTTCCATCGTAATCACTGGCACCTATCTTCATAAACGTTCACCTGTTTCCTTGATATAAATTACGGCTTCATAAGGCCGCAGGCGTCCTTGCTGACTGCCAGGAATACTGCCGCTGAGCAGACGCGCCTCCTCCAGCTCCGGCAATTCATAGGTTTGTCTCTGCCCACTAAAATTCACCAATGTATAGACCATCCGGCAGCCGAAGCGGCGCCGAAAGGCCATAATCGCAGGGTTGTCTGCCAATAGTTCCGTATAATCGCCCTGCTGAAGAACACCTGCCGCTTCCCCTGACTGGCGCAGGGCGGACAGCTGCCGATACCAGGACAATACGGAATCCTCTGTCAGCGCTTCACTTTCCACGCACTGGCAGGCGTAATCCTCATGCAAAGGCAGCCACGGAATCCCCGCGCTGAATCCGGCATTTTTCCCTCTTGTCCACTGCATGGGCGTACGGGCATTATCCCGGCTGTATCGATGAACTATCGTCATCGCCTCTGCCGGACTTTTTCCTTCTGCTAAAGCCAGTTCATACTGACCATGCGAAGAAATATCGTTATAATCCGCAATATTTTCCCAGGCCGTGTTCCCCAGCCCCAGTTCCTGCCCCTGATAAATAAACGGGGTTCCGCGCAGCGTCAGCAGCACAGCAGCCATGGCCTTTGCCGCCAGCTTTTTATCAGCCTCTGCCGGAAAATAATGTTCCACGCAGCGCATCTGATCGTGATTTTCAAAAAATGCAGGATACCAGCCGTTGTCAGCCGTAGCGTTCTGACTGGCTGACAGAACCTTTTTCAATTCAGGAATAATCTTGGGTGTGTACCCTGTTGCATGGCTCCAAAGTTCTCCATCCGGGAATTCCAGATTCATATGGGAAAATTCAAAGAGCATATCAAAGGCGCCCTTTTCGCCCACCCATTTGTCCAAATCCTCGGGACTTACGCCATTGGCTTCTGCTACCGTGAAAATATCGTGTCCCTTAAATACCTTGTCCCTGAACTCATAGAGGAAGTCCAAAATCCCTGGGGTACTCGCAATCATGGAATGGATATTGACCATACCGTCATCACTGTCCGGCTCGCCATCCACAAACTGCTCCGGCTTCTTGATGTAGACAATGGCATCAATGCGGAAGCCGCCTACGCCCTTGTCCAGCCAAAAATTGGCCGCATCATAGAGTGCCTGCCGCACAGCGGGATTTTCCCAATTCAAATCCGGCTGTGCTTCGGCAAAGGTATGCAGATAATACTGCTGACGGGCTTCACACCAAGTCCAGGCGCTGCCGCCGAAAATGGAGCGCCAGTTCGTGGGCGCTGAGCCATCCGGCTTGGCATCCCGCCAAATATACCAGTCTGCATGCGCGCTGTCCCGCGAACTTGCCGAATCGATAAACCACGGATGCTTATCGGAAGAATGGTTATAGACCAAATCCATCACCATGCGGATATTCCGCTTCTTGCCTTCGGCAATCAACTCCTCCATATCGGCCATCGTGCCATACGAGGGGTCAATGGCCGTAAAATCGGCAATATCATAACCATTGTCCACCATGGGCGAGGGGTATACCGGCGTCAGCCATATTGCCCCGACGCCCAGAGTTTTCAGATAGTCCAATTTGGCTGTAATGCCTTTGATATCCCCCGTGCCACTACCTGTGGTATCGAGAAAACTCTTGGGATAGACCTGATATACATTTGTTTTCTGCCACCATTTTAGCTTATTCATGTTACTGTATCCTTTATCTAAGAACATTTCCTAATCCGTCAGTTCAAAAAACCAGTACCGGCGTTTCGTTGCATTTGACTTCCGCATCTTCATGTTTCTGCATCTGCGGATAATCCGTGCTGTTGGTCACTGCCATGATAACCGTGGTCTGATAACCAGCATCCTTAATCACCTGCTGGTCAAACTGAATCAGCGGCGTACCGGCCTTTACCTTATCGCCGGCCTTGACCAGCGCCGTAAAGCCCTGACCATTCAATTTCACCGTATCAATGCCGATATGGATAAGGAGTTCCGCACCATTCTGCAAGCGCAGACCGATGGCATGCAGGCTTTCCTCCATAATCATGGTGACTTCTGCATCAGCAGGCGCAACTACGGTATCGCCCTCTGGTTCAATGGCAATGCCATCGCCCATCATCTTCTTGGAAAACATATCGTCATTGACTTCGCTCATATCCATCAGTCTGCCGGATACACAAGCGTTTAATTTCATGGCCAAACTATTGTCCATAGCAGCTGTTTCTTTTGCTGCCGGCTGCGCTGCTGTGCTGTCAATTTTCTCACCCTTCAGCAAGGCGTCAAAATAGCTGCGTACCTGAGGTACAGAAAGACCTACGATAACCTGTATGGCCTTGCCATTTTTCACGAGGCCGAAAGCACCGGCCTTGGTAAATTTGCCCACGGTGGCAACCTTATCCGGGTCGGCAACCGTTACCCGCAAACGAGTAGCACAGTTGGTGACTTCCTTGATATTGTCCGGGCCACCCAGGCAATCGAGGAAAACCTTAGCCTTGATGGCCAGCGCATTATCGGCCAGGCCCATTTCTTCCATTTCCTTCTTGGCCTGATATTCAGCCTTGGAGAACAATTTATCCTCCACATCATCAGCCGTACGGCCGGGAGTTGCATAATCAAATTTCAGAATCAACGTACGGAAAACCACAAAGTATATCGCGGTAAAGCACAAACCGATTACAATCTGCATGATATACGTTCCGGCATGATACTGGAACAGCGGTATCCAGTTCTGCACAAAGGCATCAATCAAGCCGCCGCCAAAGTTACCGGCAAGGCCCATGGCATAAAGCGCCGAAGACAGGCAAGCCGAAAGGATTGCATGCACCAGATAAAGCAGCGGTGCCACAAACAGGAAGGTAAATTCCAACGGTTCCGTAATGCCGCAAATAACAGCCGTAAGCGTTGCCGGAATAAGGAGTGCCGCCGTCTTCTTCCGTTTTTCCGGCTTAGCACACATATAGATAGCCAAAGCTGCTCCCGGCAGGCCAAATACCTTGGAACTGCCATGCAGGGCAAAACCGCCCTCTGGGAAAAGGTCTGCCAAAGACTGACCGCTGACGGCAAAATCATTAAGATGCTGCAGCCAGTAAGCCTGAATGCCGCCATCACAGACAGCCGGGCCAAAGATAAACGGCAGATAGATGAAGTGATGTAACCCTGCCGGCAGCAGAATGCGTTCCGAGAACGTATAGGCCCAAACACCGACCAAGCCACTGGTCTTCAGGAAATCCTGGAACTGCATAATGGCATGCTGTACAGCCGGCCATACCATACAAAAGAGAAATGCAATGGGAATCATCACCGCAAAACCTACCGCCACGACAAAAGCAGGCCCTTTGAAAATGCCCAGCCAGTCGGGAATATTCGTATCATAAAAGCGATTGTGCAGATACGCCGTCATGCAAGCGATAAAGATGGCACCGAGCATACCCATATCGAGCGTCTTGATATTGGCAATCATGGCCAGGCCCGTTCCTGCTCCTGCTGCCTGACTGTAATCCACGCCGAAGTATGCACCATGCAAGGTCAGGAAGCCGGCAATGAAATAGTTAAACAGCATATAGATGACGAAGCCTTCCATCGCGCAACGCGCAGGCTCCTTTTTCGCAAAGCCGATAGGTACGGCTATCGCAAAGAGAATGGGCATCTGAGCAAATACCGTCCAGGCCCCCTGTTCCACCACAAACCAAAAATCATACCATACTGTTCCCTGAGCGGCTATACTCCCCAATATACCCTCATTCTTACAGATGATGGATAATGCTACTGTCAAGCCAAAGAATGCAAACAGGATGACCGGCGTATACATCGCGCCGCCAAATCTCTGCATTCCCTGCATTAGACGATCTTTACTGATGGTCATTGTAATGCCCCCTAATTTTTTCTAGTTTGTTATTATTGCTTCGCTAATTAGAGAATAACGCAAAAAACCCGCGATCACAATAGTTTCGCGGGTTTTCGGCACATCGCCCTGCGCCTGTATTTTGTTTCATTTGCCGTACTTTGGTACATGACCAGCTGTGCGCAAGGCTATTTTTCCTTGCGCCGCAGATACATGCGATATTTCACAAACCATACCTCTATCAGCATAAAATACGGCATCATGGACTGAAAAGCCGTATGCTCGTCCTCATTGTCATAAAGCTGGAAACGGGCCGGCGACACATACAAATTGACGGTGGACAAACTGGCTAATGTATTATCATGCAGTTTCGTAATCGAAATAAATGGCACATCAAGCAGATGCAAATAACGGGCAAAATCCACCACCAGCGGCGTTTCCCCGGACAGCGAGACAAAGATAAAGAGGTCATCTGTGGTCAGGGTTTGGGCAATAGAAGAAAATTCCTCCCGCCCGCTGATTTCGTAAATCAGCACATTGTCATAAAAGAATAAGCGCTTTAATTCCTGCGCCACATTGCTCTGCACATAGCCGGAAGCAAAAACAAAGACGCGGTTGGCCTCGTGCATCAGCCGGCTGGCGCTGTCGAAGTTACGTTTGAATACCTTGGCTGAGGTCTGGGAGTAGAATTTCTGCAAATCCTTCAGCACATCATCACTATAGACACTTTGCGCTGCCTCCTCCATCTTCAAAACGGCTTTTAATTCCCCAAAGCCATCAAAGCCCAGTTTCTGGGCAAAGCGCACGATGGTGGTGGACGAAACCGCACAGGCCCGGGCCAGCTCATGGATGGATATATGCCGGACAGCCGCCCGATGCTGCAATATATATTTATAAATGACCATATCCGTGTCATTTAGTTCCAAGCGGTGCTTGTTGATGATTTCTTCAATTCGCATGGCAATCCCCCCGTTTCTTCTTTGATTATAGCAAAATCTGACCGTTTCAGCCAAATATTTGCAGGAATCAGCCTTGTTTCCGCCAGCGCAGCCGCCCGGCTAATTGTCTAAGCTAAAGGCAAACAACGGAGGTGGTCAATATGTACAGCATTCAACAGGAAAACGAACTAATCCACATGGCCCAGCACGGCAATAAAACTGCCTGTGAGCAGCTCCTGCAGGCTTACACCGGTCTGCTCCACAAAATGGCTCACCGCTATCAGCACACACCGTCCGGCCGGGAACTCAGCGAGGACGCCCCAGGGATTTTGGCCCTGGCCTTTATGGAATCGGTCCATGCGTTTGATTCCAGCCGTGGCGTTCACTTTGCCGCCTTTTTACAAAGCCGTCTCCAAGGCGCCCTGTATAAAGCCTTGCGAAAAACCTGCACCTGTAATCTGCATACAGCCCATCCTGTGGCCAGTGGCACCGACGCTCCCTGGTATAACCTGGTGGAAAGTCCTGCGCCCACACCGGAAAGAATCATCACCGCTCGTGACGAATTGTCCCGCCTCAGCCGCCAGCTAAGCACCGCCGATAAGCAGCTCCTCAGCCTGCTTTACTACCACGAACTGCCGCAAAACACCATCGCCCGCCTGCTCCACCTAAGTCCGCAAACCGTCAGCAAACGCAAACAAAAACTCCTCGCCCAGTTATCCCAAAAATGCGTATAAATTGCAGTTTGACAGTTAAGTAGTTCTTAAAAGTATCTCGTTAATACGTGCATGGGGTTCACGGGGAAGTAATTTTTCTGCCTCCGCTAAACGACACACCTCGGAAAATAGCACTGTCCAGTTACCTGCGCCGGGCAGGCCAACGGCGCTCCTTTCAGCGTAGTTGCTTAGCTGCGTCCTACAGTGTGCCGGCCTTCGCTGCGCTCAGGCAGTCGCTCCCCG
>NZ_CAJODG010000052.1 GCF_905233635.1 Selenomonas sp. AE3005
TTGCGGAAACGGCACAGGCTCTGGCTGACGGTGCTGAAGAAATCGATATGGTTATCAACATCGGCATGTTGAAAGCTGGCGAAACGGAGTACGTCACGGAAGAAATCAAGGCTTTGAAACGTCTTTGCGGTGAACGCGTATTGAAGGTTATTGTTGAAACCTGTTTCCTGACGGAAGCAGAAAAAATCGCGGCCTGCAAATGCGTAACGGAAGCCGGTGCGGACTTCATCAAGACGTCCACGGGCTTTGGCTCCAAGGGCGCAACCCTCGAAGACATCAAGCTCTTTAAGGAACATATCGGTGAAGGTGTACAGATGAAAGCTGCCGGCGGCATTCACACCCGTGAAGAAATGGTAGGTTTTATCGAAGCTGGCTGCACGCGTCTGGGTGCCAGCGCAGCTGTAAGTGTATTAAAGGATGAGGTGGATAAATAATGGGCAAGTTCAAAAGAGCATTTGTTATTGTTTTGGACAGCTACGGTATCGGCAATGAACCGGATGCCGCAGACTTTGGCGATGGTGTTTGCAACACCTTGAAATCCATTGTAGGTTCGGATAAATACGATACGCCGAACATGAAAAAACTGGGCCTGTTCAACATCGATGGTGTTGGCTGCGGTACGCCCGTGGAAAAGCCGCTGGGTTCCTTTGCCCGCCTGCGTGAGCTGTCGCGCGGCAAGGATACCACGACGGGCCACTGGGAAATCGCCGGCATTGTGTCCGAGCGTCCGATGCCGACTTATCCGGACGGATTCCCGGCTGACCTTATTGCAAAACTGGAAAAGGCTTTCGGCAAGAAAATCCTTTGCAATAAGCCTTATTCCGGTACGGCTGTTATCCATGATTACGGTCAGGAACAGGAAAAGACCGGCGGCCTTATCGTTTACACCTCCGCTGACAGCGTGTTCCAGATTGCTGCCAACGAGGCTGATGTTCCCGTAGATGAACTCTACGGCTATTGCAAGACGGCCCGTGAAATCCTGCAGGGTGAACATGGTGTAGGCCGTGTCATTGCCCGTCCGTATGTTGGCAAGTTCCCGGACTATCAGCGTACTTCCCGCCGTCATGACTTCTCTTTGGACCCCACGGGCGACACGATGATGGACGCTCTGCGCCGCAAAGGCCTTGACACCATCGGTGTAGGCAAGATTTCCGATATCTTTGCCGGTCGTAATGTCAGCCGTTCCTTAGGGATAAACAAGAACAACGTGGACGGTATGGAAAAGACGCTCAAGGTGATGGACGAGGACTTTGAAGGACTGTGCTTTGTCAATCTCGTAGACTTCGACATGCAGTACGGCCATCGCCGTGATATCGACGGCTATGCTCAGGCAGCTACGGTCTTTGACAAGCAGCTCGGCGAATTCATGGCCAAGATGCGTGACGATGATGTGCTGATGATTACGGCTGACCACGGCTGTGACCCCGGCGCACCGGGCACGGACCACACCCGTGAATATATCCCCCTGCTCATCTACGGCAAGCATGTTAAGGAAGGCGTAAACTTAGGTACTTATCCGACCTTCGCCATGATTGGCGCCACCATCTCTGACATGTTTGACTGTGACCTGAAAACCAAGGGCGAGAGCCTGCTCCCACGCTTTATAAAAGACTAAAAGAATAAAACCTTAAAACTTAGAAAAGAGGCTGTTTTTCAATGAGAATGTATGACCTGATTACCAAGAAAAAACACGGTGAAGTTCTGACTGACGAAGAAATTCAGTTCATGATTGATGGCTATGTAAAGGGCGAAATTCCTGATTATCAGATGTCCTCCATGCTGATGGCCATTTGGTTTAACGGCATGACTGACCATGAAATCACGCAGCTCACCATGGTTATGGCTAAATCCGGCGATATGATTGACCTGTCTGCCATTGCCGGCAAGAAGGTTGACAAGCATTCCACGGGCGGTGTAGGCGATAAGACGACTTTGATTGTCGGACCTATCGTAGCAGCCTGCGGCGGCAAGGTAGCCAAGATGAGCGGCCGCGGCCTGGGCCATACCGGCGGCACGGTGGATAAGCTCGAAGCCATTCCGGGGTACAAGACGGCTCTGGACCGCAAGGAATTCTTTGATACGGTTAATAAGTGCGGTATCAGCCTTATCGGCCAGTCCGGCAACCTTGCTCCGGCTGATAAGAAACTCTACGCTCTCCGTGACGTAACGGCTACGGTTGACTGCATTCCTCTGATTGCATCTTCCATCATGAGCAAGAAACTGGCCGCAGGCAGCGACTGCATTCTGCTCGATGTTAAGACGGGCAGCGGTGCCTTCATGAAAACGCTCGACGATTCCATCAAACTGGCTCAGACTATGGTGGCTATCGGTGAAGGTGCCGGCCGCCGTACGGTAGCTCTGATCACCGATATGGATACGCCGCTGGGCCTCGGTATCGGCAACAGCATCGAAGTTGCTGAATCCATGGACGTACTGAAAGGCCATGGCCCGGCTGACCTGACGGAAGTTTCCCTGCAGCTGGCTGCCAACATGCTCTACCTCGTGGGCAAAGGCACCCTCGACGAATGCCGTAAGCTGGCTGAAAAATCTATTGAGGACGGTTCGGCCTTTGAAACCTTCTGCACCATGGTCAAGGCACAGGGCGGCGACGACAGCGTACTGCGTGACTACAGCAAATTTGCCCAGGCTCCGTTCAAGGCTGAAATCAAGGCCGAAGAAGATGGTTTCATCACGAAGATGAACGCTGAGGCTATTGGTGAAATGTCCGTTATTCTGGGCGCTGGCCGTGAAACCAAGGAAAGCGATATCGACTTCTCCGCCGGCCTCATGCTCCACAAGAAATACGGCGATGCCGTCAAGAAGGGCGATGTGCTGGTAACGATGTACACTTCCAAGAAAGCTGCTTTCAAGGGCGCCGAGGAACTCTACCGCAAGTCCGTGGTAATCGGCGGTACGGCTCCGGCCAAAGAACCGCTTGTCTACGCTCGTGTAGAAAAAGATAAGGTGGAAAAATTCTAAGTTTGTCAGGTTCTGATTTGACAGGTCAATATGACCTGTCAAATTAAGCCGGCAAATTGTCATACAATTATGTATTGAAGGAGTGTTTTTACTGTGGAAGATAAAGAACTGATTGCAGCAGCCAAAAAGTACCGGGAATTCTCCTACAGTCCGTATTCCAAATTCAAGGTTGGTGCAGCGGTACTGACGAAAAAGGGCAATGTCTACGGTGGCTGTAATATTGAAAATTCCAGTTTCCCCGTTACCAACTGTGCAGAACGTACGGCCATTTTCAAGGCTGTATCCGAAGGCGAACAGGAGTTTGAGGCTATCGCGCTCATCGCTGATACGCCGGGGCCCTGCTCACCATGCGGTGCCTGCCGTCAGGTGATGGTGGAATTCAGGATTCCGAAAATCATCATGGCTAATTTAAAAGGCGATGTAAAGGTAGTTACGCTGGAAGAACTCATGCCGTACGCCTTTACGGAATTTTAAATAGTTGACAAGCACACATGCTTTGTGTGAAAATAGGACACGTGTCCTGCACTCTATAAATCATTAAAGGGGAATTTATAATGTTTTTAGTCGTAAACTTAATCGGCGTTCTGGTGTTCTTAGGCATCGGCGTCCTGCTTTCAAAGAAGAGAAATGCTATTCAGTGGCGCTGTGTAGGTGCACTGCTTGCACTTAACGTATTCCTGGCCTGGTTCCTGACTTCGTTCTCTATCGGCCGTGAAATCATTGTGGCTGCCGCTGCTGGTTTTAACTGGCTCATCAGTGTGGCTTATGAAGGTATCGCCTTCGCTTTCCCGGACTGGGTACATGTACCGCAGATGAACTTCTTTACGTCTGCCCTGCTGCCAATCCTGCTGGTTGTGCCGATGTTCGATATCCTGACCTATATCGGTGTGCTGCCCTTCATCATTAAATGGGTAGGTAAGGCTCTGGCTTTCCTGACCCGCGCACCGAAGTTTGAATCATTCTTCGCTATTGAAATGATGTTCCTGGGCAACACTGAGGCCCTGGCTGTATCCAGCCTGCAGTTAAAGCGTATGAAGGCTGACCGCTGCCTGACGCTGGCCATGATGTCCATGAGCTGCATCACGGCTGCCATGGTTGGTATTTACACCAAGATGATGCCTGGTGAATTCATCATTACGGCTATTCCTCTGAATGTTATCAATGCGCTTATTGTGACCAACATTCTGCATCCTGTAAAGATTTCTGAAGAAGAAGATACCGTTGCCCGTGTCGATGATGACGGCGCAGAACGCGAACCCTTCTTCTCCTTCCTCGGTAACTCCATTCTCGGCGCTGGCCGTCTGGTACTTATCATCTGTGCTAACGTTATCGCTTTCGTAGCACTGGCAAAACTCATCGACATGCTGCTCGTGCTGATTCACCCAGCTATTACGCTGGAAAATATTCTTGGCTGCATCATGTTCCCCTTTGCCTGGCTTATGGGCTTGGAGAGTGGAGAGGCTTTCCAGCTGGCTCAGTACATGGGTACTAAGCTCGTTACGAATGAATTCGTAGTTATGCTGAGCGTACAGGATATCATGGGTCAGTTCAGCCATCACATGCAGGGCGTTCTGACGGTATTCGTTACTTCTTTCGCTAACTTCTCTACGCTGGGCATGATTATCGGTTGTTTCAAGGGCCTGGTAGATGATGACAAGAATGCACTCATCTCCCGTAATGTAGGCTACATGCTGCTGTCCGGTATTCTTGTTTCCCTGCTGTCTGCAGGTATTGCCGGCCTCTTTATCTGGTAATTTTACTACAGTAGAGACTCACGCTTTGTGAGTCTCTTTTTCTATTTCTCTTGAAGGAAAAAGAATTTTAAATGGCGAATTATTACAGATAGCAACTTAATGAAGAATTTCGCTTAGGAGGCGGACATTTTGGACAGAAAACTACGAGTACTGATTACAGACGATTCCAAGCTGCTGCGCAAAAAATTACGTCAGGAACTGGAAGCCTTGGACTGTGAAGTATTAGAGGCACAGAACGGCAAAGAGGCTGTTATGCTGAATTTGGAAGAACAGATTGACTGTGTGTTTTTAGATATTGTTATGCCGGAAGTGGGCGGTATTGAGGCCCTGCAGGTTATCAAAGAGGTAAATCCCGATTTGCCGGTGGTAATGTTATCTTCGGCCGGAACACCCCAGAAACTTATGACGACACTGAAAATGGGGGCTATGGACTTCATCCAGAAACCTTATTCGAGTGAGCAGATAAAGAAGGCGGTTGAGACGGTTCGAAGGAAGGTCGAGGCTAATGGCCAATGATTTTAGTATAGTTCAATGTATCTATAATCACAGCCATTATCCGCCTGAGGAAATGCAGAAGATTTTGGCCGCAGCGGAGCAGGATGAATCCTCAGCTGCCAAACTGCTGGCTGATGAGGCCGTGGATATCGCAGCTTACCATACGGCTGTTTTAAAGGCAATGGGGGATATCTTTCCACAGGAGTGGAATTGGTATGCCCAATATGTCGAGCTCTTTATGAAGGGGCTTAAGGATCAGCTGTCGACAGAGGCGGTCGTCGAGGATGTGATTTGCACAGAGCCGGAGAGAAAGCCTAACTATGCAACGTCCCAACGCCTGTCGGGAGATATCACCTTCGTGGCCGGCCTGATAGCGCCGGAAGATGTTTACTTACGATTGGCAGAGCGCTACAGTAATGAGGAGTTCACTGCAATGGATGAAATGGCGGTGGACTGCATGGAGGAGTTTATCAATGTCATCAACGGCTTGTTCAGCGTAGAGCTCGGCAGGGAAAAAATAGAAACAGATTTGGAACTTCCACGTACGGAGCAGGATGTTGTTCCTCATGGCGAAAAGCAGCTGTGCCTGCGCGTACACAGTTCTGCAGGCTCCTTCCAGATTGTGATGGCCGCGGATGAGTTCTTTTAGAAATAGCGAGTTAAAATCTCGCTATTTTTTTTGAATATGAAGGGAGCAGACTTATGGTTGGCAGTAAGTTATCCACAGAAAATCCACAACTTGTCCACACAGGGAGAGAGTACGCGGAAAAAAAGTTTGTTTTTTACCGTTTTTTACAAATTTTTTTAGAAAAAGTGTTGACACACATGGATAATATGCGTATAATAATCCTTGTCGCTGAACGAAAGCAACGAAAAAACAAAAACTGCCTAGCAGTTAAAACTGAATAGCTTTATTTTGTAGAGCATTGTGGAGAGTTGTCCGAGTGGTTGAAGGAGCACGCCTGGAAAGCGTGTATACGGTGAACGCTGTATCGAGAGTTCGAATCTCTCACTCTCTCTTTTTCAGGTCGGGTTGCAGCGCTTGGGTCTTGCGCAATGGAGTCCCGTGAACCTCGTCAGGTCCGGAAGGAAGCAGCGATAAGCGGAGTGCGACATGTGCCGCGAGGTCGCCTGAGGGCTGTAGCTCGACGTGAAAAAGAATGCAGGAACAGGCAGTCGTGAGACTGCCTGTTTGTCGTAGGGAGGGAAAGTATGGCTTATATTGCATTATACCGTAAATGGCGGCCGGGAACCTTTGGGGACCTGGTGGGACAGGAACATATCAGCAAAACCCTTAGCAATGCCATTACCACGGGGCGTATCGGTCACGCTTATCTGTTTTCCGGGCCGCGGGGCACCGGTAAAACCAGTACCGCCAAAATACTGGCTAAGGCCTTGAACTGTGAGCACGGGCCGACACCGGAACCCTGCGGTACATGCCGTCAGTGCCAGAAAATAAATGATGGTTCTTCGATGGATGTTTTCGAAATTGACGCCGCCTCTAACCGTGGTATTGATGAAATCCGTGATTTGCGTGAAACGGTGAAGTTTGCTCCGGTAGATGGCCGGTATAAGGTGTATATCATCGACGAAGTACACATGCTGACCACGGAGGCTTTTAATGCCCTGTTAAAGACGCTGGAGGAGCCGCCTGCCCATGTGGTCTTTATTTTGGCTACTACTGAGGCGCATAAGGTACCGCCGACCATCCAGTCACGCTGTCAGCGTTATGATTTCAAACGCATAACGGTGGAGGAAATTCGTGGGCGTCTGGAAAAAATTGCTGGGGAGATGTCACTGTCAATTGAAGATGAGGCCTTGAACATGATTGCCGTTCAAGCAGACGGCGGCCTGCGTGACGCCCTGTCCCTGCTTGACCAGTGCTCGGCAGTGGCCGAAGGCGAGATAACAGCTGCACGGGTACGGCAGATTTTAGGGCTGATTGGCCACGACTGGATTTATCGTATGACGGAGGCTATTGCGGCGCATAAATCCCAGACAGTGCTGACGATTTTGGCAGAACTGCTGCGTGACGGCAAGGATTTAAAACAGGTGCTTTCCGAGCTGTCGCTGCATTTGCGCAGCCTGATGATTTATCAGGCAACAGGTACGTTGGAACAGATGGACCTGTATGCGGAAAATGACCAGGTATTACAGGAGCAAAAGACCTTTTTTAACGCCGGTCAGCTGATGGCAATGTTAAAAAAACTGCATGAGGCGCTGGCTGAGATAAAGTGGTCGCCGCAGCCGCGCATTACCGTAGAGATGGCGCTGCTGACTTTGTGCAATCCCGAGGCGGCAGTTGCCGCACCGCAGCTGCAGGCGGCAGCTGCGCCTGATGACCAGCGTATTGCCCAACTGGAGGCTAAACTGGCACAGATGTCGGCCAAGCTGGCAGCAGCCCCCGTGCAAAAGGCGGCTGCGCCACGGACAAAAGCGGCACCTGCAACGCCAAAGCCTGCGCCCGTATCTGCTCCCGTGCAGGAAATACCTGACCTGGATACCAGCGATACGGCGGTATGGCAAAATCTGTTGCAGACTTTAAAAGATAGAAATAAAATGCCGGTTTATGCCTGCGTCAATCAGGGGCAGTTTGCCGGTATGACGGAAAATAAATTTTTTATCCGTTTTCAGGGCACGTTGATGGCCTCCTTGACCATGCGCAATTATAAGACACTGCTGGAAGAAATACTTCTGGAGTTGACTGGCCGGGAACTGCGCCTGCATTGTTCGGGGGAGGACACGCCGCTGGCGCCGCCGCCACGCCCCGTAAAAAAAGCAAAACCGCCGGTACAGGAACTTGAACCTGATGAACCGCCGACGGTGCCGGTAGATTTAGAAGATTTGCCGCCGGAGGCCAGAGCGCCCTTGGAGAAAGCATTTGAGATTTTTGGTGACCATGTGGTGGAAGTCGAAGATGATGGCACGCCATAGGCTGCGTGTTTTATAACGCCGTTGTTCCAGTTTTGCCATAGGCAAAACTTCCTCTTGGCGTTTCCCTAAAGGACTAGCTTCGCTTCGCAACGAGGTGGGAGATATGCCCCCACCTGCTGAGGTGGGGGACATTTTCTTGCCTCGTTATAGATGACAATAAGGCTGAGGTACGCGCTTGTACCTCAGCCTTATGTTTTATAAGATATTTGTCAGAAGCGGAATTTTTGCAGGGAATTTTGCAGGTCGGCGGCCAGCCGGGAGAGAGCTTCGCTGGCATCGGCGATTTCCGTGGCCGATGCGGCCTGTTCCTCGGTGGCGGCAGAAACGGTCTGCATTTCGTTGGCCACCAGCTCGCCCTGAGAGTCTATGCTGACTATCTGGTCGGCAATATTGGAGGAGTCCTCATTGGCTTCATGGATGGAATCCGTCATGCTCATGGCGGCCTCGTTTACTTCCATGACCAGTGTTTGGATATGTTCAAATACATCCCGCAGCGAGTCTACAGATTGGGCGCCGTTGCTGACAACATCCCGGCCTTCCTGAATGGAAACAACGGCGCTGGAGGTATCTTTTTGTATTCCGGCTATAAGGTTGGCAATTTTTTGCGCGGCTTCCCCGGACTGTTCAGCCAGCTTGCGAACCTCTTCGGCTACTACGGCAAAGCCGCGGCCATGCTCGCCGGCACGCGCGGCTTCGATGGCGGCATTCAGTGCCAGCAGATTGGTCTGTTCGGCGATACCGGAAATGGTGGCTACTATGTCGCCGATTTCATTGGAGCGCTCGCCCAGCTTTTCGACGATAGCGGCGGATTCCTGTACGTTGCCGGCAGCGCCCTGTATCTGGCTGATGGTTTCCTGTACGGCCTTGGCGCCGTCCGCGGCATAATGAGAAGCGGAAGAGGAGCGTTCTGATACCAGATTTGCCTTGTTGTTTATATTGTTTATCGAGCTGGAAACTTTTTCTACGGCGGTGGTGGCAGAGTCCACGGATTGCTGCTGGTTGGCGACAGCGCCTGCGGCATCGGTAACGGATTGAGCTACCTGATTGGAGGCCTGCGCCGACTGCTGGGAGCTGGCAGACAGTTCCTCGGAGGAGGCGGCTATCTGCTCGGCAGACAGGTGGACGCTGCTCATCAGCTGGCTGAGACTGCTGCGCATATCGGCCATGACCTTGGCCATATCTCCGAATTCATCAGTCTGGTCAATGGTCAGTTCCTGCGGACTGAAGTCACCTTCCTGCATTTTACGGCAGTCAGCCATCATCATGCCCAGAGGCTGGACAATGCCTTTGATGATGAGGAGGCCGCCCAGCAGGAGTATAATCAGCGCTGCAACGCTGTACACCAGCATGAAAAATGCCGCAGACGAGGCTGCGTTGACACTGGCGGTGTACATGATTTCTGCATCATGCTGGACTTCCTCCTGCCGGGTTTCCAGCACCTTGCGGAGGTCAGAGGTGGCTTTTCCGCCCTTGCTGCTGTACAGGGAAGCAGCCTCGTCATGCCTGCCTGAGGCTGCGACATCAATGATTTGTTTCATGATACCGGTGAAGTTTTTCCATTCCTGCTTTACTTCAGAACTTTTGGCAGAGAGGTTTTCTTCGTTGGCGGCAGCTTTCTCGTAAGCAGCCCAGTTGTCATCGAATTTGGCGAGGATTTCCGCTGTGTCGTTGTTCAGTTCCTTAAACCGTTCAGGTGTTTTGGCATCCAGAGCCAGCACAGCCCGTGACTGCATATCGCGCATCATGTACTTGGCTTCGCCAATATGGTATATCTGCTGCATATTATTCTGATAGATGGAAGTCAGCGTTACCACAGACTGGCTGATAGTGCCATAACCGCGATACCCTACCGCTGCCAGGCCAAGGGCAGCGATAATTACGAGAATCATTATTTTGTAGGTCACTTTGATGTTTTTGATAATATTCATAACTCATAACTCCTTTAATGAATTTATCTTTATTAGAAAATTCGTCATTTTTGAGTTTATTCCTTTAAGTAAAGAGATTTTTTTAACTTTTACTGTAATAGTGTTACAAATTCATTATATTTTACAGCCTTTATTTGTAGCGTTGTTACAAAAGCGGTCATGGGAATTGAACAGACTGGCCGGCTGTGCTAAATTATAGCTGTGGATACGAAATGCCAGCGATGGCATGATTGATGAAGGAGTGTATAATCCATGAGAAAAATTATTCTGTTGTGTTCCGCAGGTATGTCAACCAGCATGCTGGTAAAAAAGATGCAGGAAGCCGCAGCTGCTGACAGCTATGAATGTGAAATTGCCGCCTTCCCGATGTCCGAGGCCAAAGCCAAAGCAGCTGATGCAGATATTATTTTCTTGGGGCCGCAAGTCCGTTTTTCCAAAGATAAGGTGGCAGAGCAGTGTCCCGGCCGTCCGGTCGAAGTCATTGATATGAAGCTCTATGGCCGTATGGATGGCAAGGGAGACTGAGATTTGGCCGGGTATACTCCTTTTCTTTCCCCAAAAATATCTCCCCTTAATTTCCACAGAGCAATCCCCATTTATCTTTGCGCGGCTGCTATCCTTTCGGAGGGCGGCCGTTTGTGGTATATTAAATTATGTTGAATGTTTGTAGGGAAATTTTTAGGAGGAGCTATGTCAGGATTATTGAAGAGGATGCGTGAGCAGGAAGGATTCTCTGATACGGAACGGGTGATTGCTGATTATCTGCTGAAAAATTTCCGTGAGCTGGGGACGTTGTCCACGCGGCAGCTGGCCGGCAAAACCTATACCAGTTCAGCGGCGATAGTGCGCTTCAGCCAAAAGCTGGGCTTTGAAGGCTATACGGAATTCAAGGTGAAGTTTATGGCGGAAATGATGCAGAGCATCGGTACGCCTAAGGAACGTTTTATCAGCGATAAGGATACGGTGCCGGAGGTTATTGACAAGGTGCTGCTCATGGGACAGGACGCGTTGAAGGAAACGTATGGCCTTCTTGAGCAGGCGGATGTGAACAGGGCGCTGCATTATCTGCGGCAGGCGCGGCATATCGGTTTTTATACCATGGGAGATAATCTGAATTTGGCCCGGATGGCGGCAGCCAATTTCATCATGGTGGGCAAATACGTTTCCGTGCAGGAGTCCATGCCTTTGCAATTTTTGGAGGCTTATGATGCGCCCAAGGACCATGCGGCAATCATTATGAGCCGTACCGGTGAGAATCGCCTGCTGGTGGAAATAGCCCGCCGCTTGTCCCTGCAGGGCAATCCTATCATCTGCATTACCGCAGCGTCCAAGTCGTCACTTGCTGAAGTTGCCGACGTGACTTTTCAGACAGCGACTACGGACCGGCTGGAAGAATTCGGCCCCAGAGTATTTATGATGGGGGCGACATTTATTCTGACCGTCCTGTATGGCGTGCTGCTGACCCGTGTGGATTATCAGGGAGCTTTTGAGCGTGATGACTGGTTACGCCAGCATTTGCATTATTAAATAATAAAAACAATATATTCATTTGTCGTGTTCTGTAGCATTGTTACAGGCACGACTTTTTTTTTCGTCGTTTTATGAATCAGCGTTTCAGACTTGTCAGAATCTATTGAAGGGGCAGAAGCGGTATTTTATACTAAAAACACCTTAAGGCAGTGCAATAATTGCACGCATCATTATTATTTCAGGAAAGAGGTATCTACATGAACAAGCAGGAGATGTTCGACAAGTTCATCGAGTTTATGGGAAACTTCGCCCAGTTCCGTGCTGTGGTGGCCCTGCGCGATGGCTTTATCATGACGACACCCTTTACGATTGGCGGTTCACTGTTTCTGCTGATTGCCAATTTGCCGGTGCCGGGGTATGCAGAATTTATGGCTTCACTTTTTGGCAATGACTGGACGGCTCCCTTAAATGCAGTAGCCGGGGCAACCTTCAGCGTACTGGCGTTGATTGTCGTAATGTCCATTACCAACCGTTTTGTATCCAATGAGGGCTGCGATGCCAGTATGGCTTCGCTGTTGGCACTGGCCACCTTCCTTATCGTGATGCCATCGGAAATCATGACAGAGTCCAGCGAAGTGGTGGGCGGTATCATACCGAAGTCATGGGCAGGCAGCAACGGCGTTATCACCGCTATTATTGTGGCATTTTTTGTCAGCTATGTATTTTGTTACTGTGAAAAGAACCATTTGACCATCAAAATGCCGGATTCCGTGCCAAGCGGTGTGGCCAGAGCCTTTGAAGCCCTGATTCCCGGCGTGATTCTCTTTACGGCGGCCTCGGTGGTCTTTGGACTTTGTCATTACTTAGGGGCGACGACCCTGCCGGAACTTTTGTTCAAGGTCATTCAGACTCCTTTGCAGAGCCTTTCCGATACCATCGGCGGCGGCATTGTCATCGTGGGCTTGCAGAGCATACTCTTCTGGGCCGGCGTGCATGGCCCGAATGTGGTGGGCGGCGTGGTAAGCCCCCTGCTGCTGGCAAACTCTTTGGACAATCAGGCCATTCTCGATGCCGGCGGTCAGCTGCTCAATAATCCGGCTGCGCATATCATCACGGCACAGATTAACGATGTGTTTGTCAAGAGTGGCGGCTGCGGCCTGACTTTGGGACTTATCATCGCTTCCCTGATTGTCGCCCGTTCCAAGCAGATGTCTTCGCTTATGCGCATGGCGACAGTACCGGGACTTTTCAATATCAATGAGCCGATTATCTTCGGCCTGCCGATTGTGTTTAACCCGTATCTGCTCGTTCCCTTCATCATCGTGCCGGTAGTGGCGCTGCTCATCACCTACTTTGCCATTGCCATAGGTTTTATGGCTCCCCTTAGTGCGGTGCAGGTGCCGTGGACAACACCGCCCGTTATTGCAGGGTTCCTGCTGAGCGGCTGGCAGGGCGCTGTGGTGCAGATTATCAATCTGGCAGTAGCGACCATTATCTATCTGCCATTCGTAAAGGCGCAGGATAAGAGCCTGCTGGCCGAGGAACAGGAAGAAGCCACTGCAGAGACAGACAGCACGGCTGTCTGAGAGTGTGCTGTATGATGAAATGCAGGATGGGATTTTTGAAAAGAGGGTTTGCGTTCATGAACAAGAAAAAGATAACTGCGGCAACAATGCTTGGTATCGCCATGAGTCTCTCCGGTACGGCGATGGCCGCCCCGGAAGCAGGACAGGATTTGGAAGCGCGCATTGCAGCCATTGAACAACAGCAGCAGCAGCTCACCAAACAATTAAATGCCCTGAAAAAGGAAAATGCCAAACTCAGGAAAAAGGCCACAGGCGTGGAGAGCAATAAAGAGGCTATTAGTGACCTGAAAAAAGAGCAGGAACGGGTTAAACTCAGCGGTTTTGTCCGCGCTCAGTGGCAGATGGATAACCGCAACGATGGTGAACCGTATCAGGACGAAAATACCAATAACCGTTATATGTTGAACCTCAGGGGGGACTTAAAAATCAATCCCGAGTGGGCAGGTCATTTCGAGATTGAAAGCAAGCAGCATTACAGACGACATTCCCATGATAATAATATGGTACATGAAGATGGTACAATTAAGCGCGTATGGCTGACCAGCCACTTAAAAAATGGGCTGGAAATTACCGCCGGCCGCCGCTGGACACCGCTGGGCATGAACTTCACCCTGCTGGGCTGTGATACCAATGGTATTGATGTGACATATCCCATAACCCCAAATGGTCTGCGTGCCGGAGCATTCTTATATGCCATGGATGAATATCCGGAAGCGGATTTCAGTATTTACGGGCCAATGATTAAGGGGCCGGTAGGGCATAACTTTGATATCTTTGTGGCCTATGCCAAGCTGACTAAGGATAGAGATGCGACTGTAACCGTACCGTATTCAAGCTGGGATGGTACTGGTGCAGCACAAGTTGCCAATGGAAACTGGATAGGCAGTCAGGCATTCATCTTGGGCTTTGGCACCAATGTTGCTAGAAATCTCCGTTTGTCTGCTGACTACGTAAGAACCAATCACTCTCAGGGCGATACGCCGGGGGATACGGGAGACAATAATCAGTCTGTTGTCGCAAAGCTGGACTACAAGTGGACAAATCCGCAGGTAGTTGGTTCCTTCGGGGCTTATCTCCGCTACCATTACATCCAGCGCAGCGGTACAATCTGGAATGATGACAACGATGGTGCAATGCTCCGCAACTCGAAGGGCTGGACTGTTGGCTTCAAGTATATACCGTGGAAGAATATTAGCTGGGGTGTTGACTACAATATCTCCGATGCTCAGATGGAGCCTTTCCCGGGAGATGGTGAAAATCATCCCTACAAGCGCAAAATGCTCCGTACACAGCTTGAATACTTTTTTTAACTAAAACATAGGAGGATTTATTCTAATGCAAGGTTTGGAACTTACAGCTTTTGAGATTATCTCTTCGGTAGGGACGGCTCGCAGCTGTTATATTGAGGCTATTCAGGAGGCTAAGAAAGGCCATTATGCAGAAGCACAGGAGCGCATTAAGGAAGGCGACGAAAGTTTTGCTGCCGGTCATGATGCCCATGCCGGGCTTTTGCAAAGGGAAGCCAATGGGGAAACCACGGTTTCCTTGCTTATCCTGCACGCAGAGGATCAGCTGATGAGCGCGGAGGCTTTCAAGATTATCGCGCAGGAGTTTATTGATGTTTATCAGCGTTTGGATGCGTTGAATAAATGAAAGTGAGAGAAGTATTATGGCATTACCAAAAGGTTTTTTGTGGGGCGGAGCCTTTGCCGCCCATCAGATGGAAGGTGGCTGGCAGGAAGGCGGCAAGGGGGTAAGTGTCGCGGACGTAATGACCGTGGGCGGCCCGGGCAAACCCCGTGAGATTACGGACGGTGTCCAGCCGGGGTATATATATCCCAATCACGAGGCCACGGATTTTTACCATCGTTACAAGGAAGATATTGCGCTGCTCGCGAAGCTCGGTTTTCGCTGTTTCCGCACCAGCATTGCCTGGACGCGAATTTTCCCCAAGGGTGATGAATTAGAGCCCAATGAGGAAGGCCTGCAGTTCTATGATGACCTCTTTGACGAACTTCTGAAATACGGCATTGAGCCGGTGGTGACACTGTCCCACTTTGAAATGCCCTATCATCTGGTCAAGGAGTATGGCGGCTGGCGCAATCGCAAACTGGTGGATATGTTTGTCCGCTTTGCTGTCGTCTGCTTTAAGCGCTACAAGGACAAGGTCAAGTACTGGATGACCTTCAACGAAATCAACAATCAGCGTGATGTGGATGCGGCCTTTGCTCCCTTCACCAACTCCGGCGTCATTTACAAGGAGGGTGAAGACCGCTATGCTGTGATGTATCAGGTGGCTCACCATGAATTTGTAGCTGCTGCCCTGGCTACCATTGAGGGGCATAAGATTAACCCGGATTTCCAGATTGGCTGTATGATGGCTATGTCGCCGGTCTATCCGGCTACCTGCCAGCCCTTGGATCAGATGGCTGCCCTAAAGGAAATGGACAGAACATTCTATTTCAGCGATGTGCAGTGCCGTGGACATTACCCGGCCTATATCCTGAAAGAATGGGAAAACAAGGGATATGATATAAAAATTGAAGCAGGCGACCTTGAAGCGCTGGAAAAGGGCAAGGCTGACTATCTGGCACTTTCCTACTATATGAGCTTTGCCAGCGCCTATGATGACGCCGAAGATGCACCACATTTTGGCAAGGAAGTTCCCAATAAATATATCAAGGCCTCCGACTGGGGCTGGCAGATTGACCCGGTAGGGCTGCGTTATATGCTCAATGTTCTTTCCGAGCGTTATGAACTGCCCATGATGATTGTGGAAAACGGCATTGGGCTTCATGAAGAACCGGCAGAGGACGGTATGGTGCATGATGATGAACGGATTCAGTATTTCCATAATCATATAGCTGAGATGAAGAAAGCTGTTGATGAAGACGGCGTGGCACTGATGGGCTATTGCCCGTGGGGGCCGATAGATATTGTTTCTGCCAGCACCGGGGAAATGGAAAAGCGCTACGGTTTTGTCTATGTGGACAAGAACAACAAAGGCGAAGGGACTTTGGAGCGTATTCCCAAAAAATCCTACTACTGGTATAAGAAAGTTATTGCCAGCAATGGCGAAGATTTGCGTATGGACTGAGGAGGAAAATATAATGGATATTCGCAAAAAAGCAATTACGGCTGCTGTTTTGATGGCACTGGCGGCTCCGGCTGCTATGCCGGTTGACTTTTTCCCTGCTGTAGCGCAGGCAGCGCCTGCCACGCAGGTACAGGCCAGTGATGCCTTTGAGGTAGATCTGACCAAAGGGGCAAATAACCTCTTTGAACCCTCCAACGGCTGGACTAACGGTATGCCGTTTAACTGCTTCTGGCACAAGGAAAATGTGCCCTTTGAGAACGGCGTGCTGAAGCTGATTATTGACGAATCTCCCAATCCGGCAGCTGACAAAGTGCCGTATTCCGGCGGTGAGTACCGCAGCAAGGCCACCTATGGCTATGGCCGTTATGAGGTCGTGATGAAGGCCATCAAAAATGACGGCGTTGTATCCTCCTTCTTCACCTATACCGGCCCGTCTGAGGGCGACCCGTGGGATGAAATTGACTTTGAAGTTCTGGGCAAGGATACCACGAAAGTCCAGCTCAACTACTTCCGCAACGGCAAGGGCGGCCATGAAAAGATGATAGATTTGGGCTTTGACGCTTCCGAGGATTTCCATACCTATGCTTTTGAATGGCGCAAGAATTCCATTATCTGGTTCGTGGACGGCAAGGAAGTTTTCCGCCGCGAAAATGAAGATTTCCCCGTGACCAAGCAGAAAATTATGATGAATGCCTGGCCGGGCAAAGGTGTGGATGAATGGCTGGCGCCGTTTGATGACCTCGACCTGCCGCTGACTGCTGAATACAAATCCATCAAATACACGCCGTTTGCAGAATAAGAGGGGGCAATGTCATGCAGAATACGCGAAGATTGCGCCGCCTGGTACTGGCAGGGCTGATGGCATTGGGAACCTACGGGCTTTCCGCCACTGCCTTTGCCGCCGATGCCGGACTGCACGTTGACCAGGTAGGGTATCTTACAAATCACACTAAGGTGGCGATGGTATCTGCTGCCTCCGGTGACAGCTTCAAGCTGGTGGATGTAAAGACGGGCAAGATCGTCTACGAGGGCAAACTGACTGCGGCAAAATACGATGCCAATTCGGCAGAGAATATCCGCCGTGCCGATTTTACGAATTTCAATACCCCCGGGGAATATAAACTCGTAGTCGGAGACAAGGAATCCTATGATTTTGCCATCGGGGATAATGTGTATAATGTGCCGCTGGTGCAGAACCTGCGCTCCTATACACTCTCCCGCAGCGGCAACCCCTTCAAGGATGAAGTGACGGGGCTGGAAGTGAAGCAGGGCCATGCGCAGGACAAACAGGCAAAACTCTATTTTGGCGATAAGCTGAACAAAAAGGGCGATACCCTTGATGTGAGCGGCGGCTGGTACGATGCCGGCGACTATGGCAAGTACACCACCACGGCAGGACTTGCCAGCGCCGAAATTCTGCTGGCCTATGAAGCTAATCCCACGCATTTCACTAAGGGACAGCTCCATTTCCCAAAAGGAGTAAAGAGCGATGGCAAACTGCCCGATGTGCTGGCAGAGGTCAAGCATGAGCTGAAATGGATGCAGAAGATGCAGCGCAGCGACGGCAGTACCTTCCACAAGGTAGCAGGTGCCCAGTGGCCCGGCTTTGACAAGAGTCCCGATACCGATACACAGGAGCGTTTTGTCTACGGTACAGCCACCTACAGCACCGCCATCTATGGTGCCAGCATGGCGATTGCCGCCCGGGTATTTTACCCTTATGACAAGGAATATGCGGAAGAACTGCTGAAAAGTGCCAAAGCCGCCTGGAACTATCTGGAAAAGACCAATCAGCCTGTCTATCGCTGGGATGAAGGGCAGGAGAATGGCTCCGGCCCCTACGACAAAAAGACAGACGAAGAAGAGCGATTATGGCTGGCGGCAGAGCTTTTCAGGACAACCGGCGATAAGGCCTATGAAAAGTACCTGCAGAACAAACAGGCTGTGTTCACGAAAAAGCCGGGCTTCTTTACCTGGGACAATACCCTGTCACTGGCGCAGTTCGCCTATCTGACCAATGACAAGGCTGATAAGTCTTTGCAGGGCAGAGTAAAAAAAGCATTTTTGGCCTATGCTGATGATATTGTGAAGAAGATTGAAAAAGATGGTTTCGCTTCTTCCCTGTCAGCCAGCGAGTATACCTGGGCCTCGACCAAGAATGCCGTAAGTCAGGGCGACCATCTGCTCATGGCTAATCAGATTGCCCCGAACAAGAAATATGTGGAAGGGGCGCTGGATCAGCTGCATTACCTCTTTGGACGCAATGTGCTGAACCGCAGCTTTATGACCGGCGTGGGTGATAATCCGCCGGAACATCCGCACAACCGTATCCATGAAAGTACAGGTGCTTATGTGCCCGGGCTCGTGGTGGGCGGCCCGAACGCCGTATCCGGCGGCGACCCCGACCAGACCAAATATCTGGAAAGCGGCAATATCCCTCCGGCCAAGGCTTATCTAGATGTGCTGACCTCATGGTCAACCAATGAGTATGCCATCGACTACAACTCAGCAGCTGCCTATGCGCTGGCTTTCTTTGCCAAAGCCGACAGCAGCATTAAACCTGCTGATTTGAAACTTAACCGTGTGTTTCCTCCATTGAATAAGAATAAATAAAACATCCTGAAAAGGACTGCGGTGTTTAAGCTGCAGTCCTTTTTAGAATGTTGAAACATCATTACAAAATAGGCGTAAAAAATCAAAATACAAAGTAACATTGCTTCTAAATGCTTGATAACAATATAAAAGTATAGAAAACAATGATAATATAAGCGTGCGGAAGTGAATTGCTTGCTTTTGAGGTAACTGTAGAGCAGAAGGAGATGTATGGTGTTATGGCATGGAAAATAAGCAGGAACAAGCAGAAAAAATGGCTGCATCTGGCTGTGGGGGCGGCATTACTGGCTGGAGTAAGCGGCGTACTGCCGGGGATGGCAAGTGCGGCAGAGGTTACGGTTCAAGGTGGAGAAAATGAATTTTATAGCAGTGTCGGTGAAAAGTTTATGATTCCGCATGATGGGTGGCCGAATGGGGGATGGCCGGAAAAATGGTATTCTGTATTTGACGATGACGCATCCAAAAATAACACTATAACTTTTTCGAACTTTACTGCTCCTGACTATGGTGTGCGTGTGGCCGGCGGTTATGGCGCAGGGGTGACGGTCAGCGGCAATACAATCACTGTTGAGAACAGCGTGATAAGCGGGCAATTGGCTGGTGGCTACAATTCGGCTGCAGGCGAGGTAAGTGGTAATGTGGTGACAATCGGTGCAGGCACGACTACCAATGGCAGTTTAGATGTTTTTGGCGGCTATTCCAACACGGAGAATAATACAACTGATGTAAAAAACAACACGGTCAATATTCTGACTGCCATAACGTTGCAGAATTTGAAAGGCGGCGAAAATAAGAGTTACTGGGCAGGCATGAATGGCAATACCTTAAATATTGCTGCTGCAGGTGTGCAGGCAACCTATTTTGGCGCCTTTGAAAATATCAATTTTCTGATTCCGCAGAACATAGGCACAAATGATGTTATGCTGACAATTAACGGCGATGCTACGAATTTAGGTGGTGTGAATATCGGTGTTGGTATGCAGCAAGGTGCCAGTATGACGGTAGGCGATAGCGTCAATTTAATGAAAAACAACTCTGGAATTAACAATGCCCCCACAACGGCGACACCTGTCCTTACGACCAAAGCCCCTGTCAGCCTGATAACGGATAAACAGTATAATTTTTCACTGAGCACGATTGATGATGACAAGATGCTGGTGGCAAAGCTGGACAGTATCACCGAAGCACCTGCTCAGGGAGAAAGCGGCGGAGAGAACGAGGGAGATAATGGAGCTTTATCGGCAGAGATGGTTGCCTCCTCTCAGCGGCTGAAATCGCTGGTTGAGACGCAGGCGGCTGTAGCAACGGTATTGAACAGTGGCTCTGATATGCTGGCTGATGCCGGCTTTGAGCAGGCCGGGGCAGCGGCGGTAGCGGCAGATTCTGCCGGGAAATTTGCACCGTTTGCCGCTATGGGCGGTTCCAGCCTGCGCGCGGAAAGCGGCTCCCATGTGGACACCAAAGGCTTCGGTCTCAACGTGGGTTTTGCCAAGGAAGTCCGCCGTGGAAAGAGCACGTATCTCTTTGGGCCGGTAGTGGAGTACGGCCGGGGAAGTTACGACAGCTATCAGGATAACGGTATCAAGGCCGATGGCAGCAGCAGCTATTGGGGTGTGGGACTGCTTGGCCGGCAGACAAATGACGACGGCGTATACTATGAAGGCAGTCTGCGGCTGGGCAAGGTTAAGGCTGATTATAGCGGCAATCTTGTAGACAGGACAGCCGAATATGACAGCAGCAGCAAATACTGGGCCGGTCATCTGGGCTTGGGACGTGTTTACAAACTCAAGGGCAGCAACAGTCTGGATGGCTATGTGAAATGTTTTTTCAGCCATCAGGATGGTGATACGGTCACGGTCAATCTTAACAATGGCACTACGGATGAAATTTCTTTTTCCAGTACGGACAGCCAGCGTTTCCGTATCGGTGCGCGTCTGAGCCATCAGGTAAATCCCGAAAGCTCGGTTTACGGTGGTCTTGCCTATCAGTATGAGACTCAGGGTGAATCCCGGGCCACCTATCACGGTTTCGACACAGCTGCACCAAGTGTCAAGGGGGGGCAGTGTTATGATGGAGCTGGGCTGGAAGACAAAGCCGGGCAACAGTCCCGTGTCTCTGGACCTGGGTCTTACCGGCTGGGCTGGCAAGCAAAGGGGTATCAGCGGTAAAATGGGCTTTAATTGGACATTCTGATATTTATGAACCGATATTATGAAAAGAGGCCTTAACGGTCTCTTTTTTCTTGACGTTGTCCGTCTATTTTGGTAGTCTAAGAGAAGTTGAAAATTACCTTAACGAGAGGAGCAATATAAATGTTTGGTGGAATGGGCAACATGGGCAATATGGCCGGCATGATGAAGAAAGTCCAGAAGATGCAGAATGATATGAAGAAAATGCAGGACGAGCTGAAACGCAAGACCGTAGATGTTACGTCTGGCGGCGGTGCAGTAAAAATCACCATGAATGGTGAAAAGCAGGTCGTTAATCTTGTCATCGACCCGGCAGCTGTGGACCCGGAAGATGTAGAAATGCTGCAGGATCTCATTTCGGCAGCTTTCAATGAAGCTACGAAAAAGGTAGACGACATGATGGCCTCGGAAATGGGCAAACTCACCAGCGGTCTTGGCCTGCCGCCGGGATTGTTCTAAGGAGCTATTGTGCAATACATTGCCCCGTTGGCAAAGTTAATAGAGCATTTTCGCGCACTGCCTGGCATCGGTAACAAGACGGCAGTGCGCCTTGCTTATCATGTGCTGGATATGGACGCCGAACAGGCAAAGAAACTTGCATCGGCCATCATTGAGGCCAAAGAAAAGATTGGCTATTGCAATACCTGTTTTAACTTAAGCGACCAAAATCCCTGCGTGATTTGCGGAGCGGCAGAACGTGACCATTCGGTAATCTGTGTGGTTGAACAGCCGCAGGATGTAGCGGCCATGGAACGCATGCGCGACTATCGCGGCGTTTACCATGTGCTGCATGGTGCGCTCTCACCGTTGGAGGGCGTCGGGCCTGACCAGATTCGGATAAAAGAATTGCTGGCACGGCTGACAACTGATACCGTAAAAGAAGTAATTATGGCTACCAATCCCAACGTGGAAGGGGAAGCTACTGCTATGTATTTAGCGAAATTATTGAAACCCATGGGCGTTAAGGTGACGCGCATTGCACATGGCCTGCCCATTGGGGGAGACTTGGAGTATGCTGATGAAGTCACACTCTCCAAGGCTATGGAAAATCGGAGGGAAATCTAAATGGAAATTATTGCGGCCTTTGCCGTAGGTCTGATAGCGTTATGCCTGATTGGTAAAATTATCTCCCTGCCTATGAAACTGCTGTGGAAAATGATAACTAACAGCCTGATGGGCGCAGTTATGCTCTGGGCAGTAAATCTCTTTGGCGCTGGTGTGGATATTACTTTTATTAAAGCACTGATTGCCGGCGTACTGGGTGTGCCGGGCGTAATTATCGTGCTGCTGATGAACTAAAAAAGATTGCATGAAAAAACAGGGGCGTTTTGTAAACGCACCCTGTTTTTTAGTCACGGCCATATACACGGTAGCATGAGCGTCCAGAGGATTTAGCAGCGTACAGCGCCTCGTCACTGCGGCTCATCAGTACATCAATCGGCACGGGCTGTTCGTCAGCATAGGCAATGCCGGCACTGATGGTCAGGCAGTTGAGCTGCTTGTCCTGCTGATAGATGGAAAGGAGCTGCCGCATAAATGATTGCAGCCTTGTCTCGACAGTTGCCTGTTGTTCTTTGCCGGTGATGACAATCAAAAATTCATCGCCGCCCATGCGCACATTAAGGGCATCGAAAAATTCCATTCGCAGTACCTCAGCGAGAATCAACAGGGCCGCGTCACCAGTCTGATGGCCGAAATTATCATTGACTTCCTTGAAGTGGTCTAAGTCCAGGGAAATCAAGGTGAACATGGTATCCGGCGAACAACCGTCAATGAATTCGGTCAGGTGGCGGCGATTGGCCAGGCCGGTCAGGATATCATGCCGGGCCATACTTAGAATAAGCTGCTGATTATCGTAAAGTTTCTTATTCATTTCGTTCATGGCACGGCTCATGGCCCC
>NZ_CAJODG010000053.1 GCF_905233635.1 Selenomonas sp. AE3005
AGCCATAGCCTTGCGGGTCGGTTCCATCGTGCGTTCTACGAGGTCACGGGTCAGTTCATCGAACTTCGCACGGGACAGCGTGAGGTCGAGATGTTTCGGACCCGTAGCATCAGCCGTGATGAACGGCAGGTTGATGTTCGTCTGGGTCATGCTGGACAGCTCAATCTTAGCTTTTTCGGCAGCCTCTTTGAGACGCTGAGCAGCCATCTTGTCCTGAGACAGGTCAATGCTGTTTTCCTTCTTGAATTCTTCAACCATCCAGTCCATAATCTTCTGGTCGAAGTCATCACCACCGAGGTGAGTATCACCATTGGTAGCCAGAACTTCGAACGTACCGCTGGAGAGTTCGAGGATGGATACATCGAACGTACCACCGCCGAGGTCGAATACGAGAACCGTTTCGTCTTCGTCCTTGTCGAGGCCGTAAGCCAGAGCAGCAGCCGTCGGTTCGTTGATGATACGCAGAACTTCGAGGCCGGCAATCTTACCAGCATCTTTGGTAGCCTGACGCTGGCTGTCGTTGAAGTAAGCCGGAACCGTGATTACAGCCTGGCTGACAGTTTCCCCAAGGTATGCCTCGGCGTCAGCTTTCAGTTTCTGCAGAACCATAGCAGAGATTTCCTGCGGCGTGTAATCCTTGCCATCAATGCTGACCTTGTAGTCATTTTCGCCCATGTGGCGTTTGATGGATGCAATCGTGCGGTCCGGGTTGGACACAGCCTGACGCTTAGCCAGCTGACCAACAAGACGCTGGCCGTCCTTCGTGAAACCTACAACAGACGGGGTGATACGGCTGCCTTCCGGATTCGTGATGACAGTCGGCTCGCCGCCTTCCATAACGGATACAACGGAGTTCGTCGTACCTAAGTCAATACCAATAACTTTTGACATGATATATCCTCCTAAAAAACTTCATTAACGAATTAATTAGCAACTACCTGCACCATGCTCGGACGGATTACACGGCCCTTGACCATGTAGCCCTTCTGCAGTTCCTGGGCGATGTCATCATCTTCCATATCTGCATTCTGCACGCGCATCACGGCCTGATGGAAGTTCGGGTCAAATTTCAGGATTTCCGTAAACTGCGTGAAAATCATTTCCACGCCCTTCTGGAAAGCCTCGCCGTCTTTGGCTTCAGCGGCCATGGCGCGCTCGAAGTTATCCAGCAGGGGCAGCATATCCTTCAGCAGGCCCTGCGTCACCACCGCGGCCAGTTCTTCCTTTTCCTTGCTGGTACGGCGGCGGAAATTTTCAAAGTCCGCCTGCAGGCGGAGGGCTCTGTCCTCCTTTTCCTTCAGGTCTGCTGTCAGTTTTTCAATCTGGGCAGCAACTTCGTCCTGCGGTTCCTGAGTTTCTTCATTTTCTGCGCTTTCGCTGGCAGCTTCTTCGGCCTCCTCAGCCTCATCGGCCTCGTCAGTACCGGCAGCATTTATTTCCTGCTGCATTTCCTCCAGCTTTTGCTCATCCTTCTTTTTTAATTCGTCTTTCATGAATGATGGCAAATCCTTCACCTCTTTCCAAGGTTTTTATTATTTCTTGCTAAATCACCAGATTCTACCAGTGAAAGCGTTTGATAACATTGGTTAAATTGTTGTTCATGTACTCCAAGATGCTCATAGCCTTGGCGTATTCCATACGGGTAGGTCCCAGCACTGCAATAGTACCTAACAACTCACCATCAAGATGGTAGGTCGCTGTGATAATACTGCTGTCCTTGAAGTGGCTGTCCTCATTTTCCTGACCGATGGTGACCTCAAGGCCATCACCGATATGCGCGCGGAGGATATCCTTCATCAGTTCTTCCTCTTCCAGCGTCATGAGAACATGCTTGACCTTTTCTACATCGTGGAATTCCGGCTGCTCGAGCAGCTGTGTGGTACCGCCCAGATAGAGTCGTTCGTGGCGGCCCGAATCCAAAGCGCGCTGAATGATGGCCAGAGCCGATTCATACAGCGACTCATCCCGGATTTCATCCCGGATTTCCGCCAGGGAATGGTGTTCAATGGACTTAAGCGTATGACCGGTCAGATTTTTGTTAATCACCGCCGCCAGGCGCTGGAAGTCTTCAAAAACCGCCCCGTCAGGCATTTCGATGATTTTGTTCTCGATGAAACCGGCATCAGTCATCAAAACCGTAATCACGCGCCTGTCGTCTAAGGGCAGGAACTGCAGGCAGCGGAACTGCGCCTGCGTCATCTGTGGTGCCAGCACCAGCGAAACATTTTTCGTCACGGCAGAAATAATTTTCGCCGTTTCCTCAAAGACCTGCTCAATGCGTTTGACTCTGGTTTTATACCAGCGGTCAATGATGGCCTTTTCTTCATCGCTGACCGGCTGTGGCGGAATAAGACCGTCCACATAAAACCGATAGCCCTTCGATGAAGGGACTCTGCCCGAGGAGGTGTGCAGATGCTGCAAATACCCCAACATTTCCAAATCCGCCATTTCATTGCGGATAGTGGCCGGACTCACTCCCAAATCATACTTGCGGGCCAGCGTCCGGGAGCCTACAGGCTCTGCCGATTCGATATAATCATCGATAACGGCCTTTAGCACACGCTGTTTGCGTTCGTCTAACTCGCCTGCCATCTGCTCCCCCCTTTCAGGTATCGCTGTTAGCACTCTGAAATAGTGAGTGCTAATTTCAATCTATAAGCATGATACCGCGAATAAAACAAAAAGTCAAGAGATAAAAAGGCAAAAAGTCAAAAGCTCTGTTCAAAACTTGCCAGGGAGGCCTCCGTACCTATTATATAAAGACAGTCCGCAGCCGCAAATCTATACGTCGGTGATGGTGTTACAAATACCTCACTGCCATGCCGGATAGCAATGACCACCACATTAAACTGCTTGCGCAAATCTGCCTCCAGCAGATTTTTCCCCACCAGGGCCTTGGGCGTCACGACTTTTATAACTTTTATGTTGGCGTCTATATCAATGTAGTCCACGGCGTTATCCGATACCAGATGCATCACCGTGCGTTTTGCCATATCACGCTCAGAAAAAATAACCTTGGTCGCACCCAGGCTCCGGGCCATTTCAGCATGGCGTTCGTCAATCGCCTTGACCACAATTTCCGGTACATGCCGTTCTTTGCAAAGCATAGTAGCCATCAGACTGGCCTCCAGATTTTTGGCGGCGATGATAACCGTATCAAAGCTGCCAATTCCCACCTGGTCCATGGCCCGGGCGTCACGCATATCAAAACTGACCACATGAGACAATTTTTCTGACAGGGTGGATACGATACCCGCATCCATATCCGCCCCCAACACCTCATAGCCCATATTTTCCAACGTCAGGGCAGCGCTTATACCAAAACGTCCAAGCCCCAAAACTGCAAATTGCCGTTTGCTTGCCATAAAATCCCTTCCTTATCCAATCATGATATTTTCTTCCGGATGCTTTATAGTAGAATTTTTCTGCTTGATGAAGGCCAGCAGGAACGTCATTATCCCCACGCGCCCCAGCAGCATAGTCAGGGCCAAGAGACCTTTGCCCCAGTCATTCCAGTTCAGGGTGATACCTATCCCCATGCCCACGGTGCCAAAAGCCGACACCGTTTCAAAGATGACTTCTTCCAAATCATGAACCTCGCCATCAAGCGCTGATAGTATCATACCTATGCTCACCACCCAGATAGTACCGATGGTGAAAATGGCAAAAGCCTGGTCACGCAAATCCTTGGAGATAGCCCGGCCAAAGACCGTCAGCTCGCTTTCCCCACGGAACACCGCCCACACGGAGCGTAAAATGACGAAAAAGGTCGTGCTTTTGATACCGCCACCGGTGGACAAGGGCGATGCCCCGATAAACATCAGAATAATCATCACCAGTTGCGTAATCTGCATTGACTGTGCCAGGTCAAAGCTGTTAAAGCCGGCCGTCCGGCAGGAAATCGACATAAACGCCGCATGCGCCACCTGCTGCCCCACGGGCATGGTTCCTATCGTTTTGTCATTGCCCGTTTCCACGGCAAAAATCAACGCCGTTCCCAGTACCAGCAGCAGTGTATTGCTGACGAGTACGATTTTGGTATGCAGCGAATACTTGCGCCAGCTTTTACAATGCAGCACATCATAAATGACCGTAAAACCAATACCGCCTAAAATAATTGGCAGACCTATACCGGCCAGGAGGAAAATATCGTCAGGCCGGCCGCACAGGCTGTCATAATTGCCAAACAGGTCAAAGCCGGCATTACAAAAGGCCGACACCGCATGAAAAATCCCATATCCCAGGGCCTGCCACCAGCCAAATTCCGGATAAAAATGACATGTCAGCACCAGCGCAAAAAAGCCCTCTATCGCCAGCGTGTATAAAATCATCCGGCGGATTAAATCAAATAAGCCGGCCCGGCCGCTCTGATTCAGGGACTCCTGTAAAATCAGACTTTGTTTCAGTTGAAAACGATAGCCCATAGTATGTGCAGCCATCGTGGCCAAGGTCATAATCCCCAGACCGCCCACCTGTATCAGCATGAGCAGGACACACTTGCCAAAGAAACTCAGCTCGTTCTTGGCATCGACCACCGTCAGACCTGTAACGCAGGACGCTGATGTGGACACAAACAAGGCGTCCATGGTCGGCAGGCCCTCGCCGCTTACTGTACTGACCGGCAGCGTCAGCAGGAAAGTTCCCAGGCCAATCATCAGCACAAAGCTGAGGATAATCGTCTGCGTAGGTTTCAGCCGAAATTTCTGCTGGGCTCTGATATCAGCCCCTCTTTTCATCCCACCATCCCCCTTAAATATCTTTTAGAATCGCAAACGGCAGGTGATTTCATAAATCACCTGCCGAAAAATTATTATTCCATTACCACAATGGCCTCAATTTCACACAAGGCCCCAGCCGGCAGGTCTTTTACTGCCACACAGCTCCTGGCAGGTTTGCTGATGAAATGCTTGGCATAAACTTCGTTGAACGCTTTAAAATCAGCAATCTCTGCCAAAAAGCAGGTTGTCTTAACCACCTTGCTCATATCTGCACCGGCAGCTGCCAGCACGGCCTCGATATTCCGGCAGCACTGCTCAGCCTGCTCCTCAATAGTCACAGCCACAATTTTCCCCTCAGCCGGATTGATGGCAATCTGCCCGGAAAGGTATAAGGTATTGCCTGCCTTAACAGCCTGGCTATAGGGCCCTACTGCAGCCGGAGCCTTATCGGTATGAATGACCTGCATGATAATTCCTCCTCATAATGAAAGTGCATACTATAATTACTGTACCTTATTTATTTTACTCCAACAACTGAAATGTTACAAGATTTCTCCGCCGGCAGACATGGAATATCTCCAACGGCAAATTGCTGTACCGCCACAGACTTTTTTAATTAACGGACAAATGGCCTTTTCTTATTTTTTATTTTTTCATATAATAAATGTATCGTTTAGAATTTATTTCACAGAAAGAAGGAATTAAACATGGCAACTCCTCATATTGGCGCTGAAAAAGGCGATATCGCAGAACGCATCCTGCTCCCCGGTGACCCCCTCCGGGCTAAGTTCATCGCCGAAAATTTCCTCGATGATGTAAAGCAGTACACGTCTGTACGCAATATCTTAGGTTTCACCGGTAAATATAAAGGCGTTCCTGTTTCCGTACAGGGCACCGGCATGGGCATGCCTTCCATTTCCATCTACACGCATGAACTCATTCACAGCTTTGGCTGCAAAAAGCTGTTCCGCGTAGGTACCTGCGGTGGCATGCATCCCGATGTAAAACTCCGTGACGTACTCATTGCTCAGGCAGCCAGCACGGATTCTTCCATGATCCGCAACATCTTCGGCGGCAGCATCAACTACTGCCCCATCGCTGACTATGACCTGCTTTCCAAGGCCGTAGCCAACACGAAAAAGTTAAACCTCAAAGCTACGGTCGGCAACATTATCTCCGTTGACCGTTTCTATGATGATGATATCGACAGTGAAAAGTTGCGCAAATACGGCATTCTCGCTGTTGAAATGGAAGCCGCAGCTCTCTACACGCTGGCCGCTGAAGCCCATGTACAGGCACTGGCTCTCTTCACCGTCAGCGACCATCTCCTGACTGGCGAAGCTTGCTCTGCTGAAGAACGTCAGACGACCTTCAACGACATGATTAAGATTGCCCTCGAAACCGCTATCGAAGACTAATTCTCGCTGGCTGATTCGCTTTCCGGCAAAACTATAAAGCCCGGCAATACTACTCTTGGCGTCAAACGCTAAGAATGGTATTGCCGGGCTTTTTTGCTAATTACAGTTTGTATATGTGTCTTTATGCCTCTGTGAGGAACGCCATATACCCTTTCTTGACCTCATACACGTCAATCTTGCTGGTCACTTCCCAAGGGGCGTGCATGCTCATTACCCCTACGCCGCTGTCGATGACCTGCATGCCGTAAAGGCTCATGATATAGGCAATGGTACCGCCGCCGCCTAAATCAACCTTGCCCAGTTCGGCCAGCTGATAATGGACATTGTGCTTATCCATCATAGCACGCAGTTCCCCAAGATACTCGGCATTGGCGTCATTGGAGCCGGACTTGCCACGGGCGCCGGTGAATTTGTTGAACACCATGCCCTTGCCCAGATATGCCACGTTCTTCTTATCATAGGAGCTGGCATAGAGGGGGTCATACGCACTTGACACGTCAGAGGACAGCATTTTACTGTTGGCCAGCAGGCGTCGCAGGGACAGTTCACTATATACGCCACAGGCATTCATGACCTCAGCCACAGTGTTTTCAAAGAACCGGGACTGCATACCCGTAGCCCCGACACTGCCGATTTCTTCCTTATCCACCAGCAGGCAGCAGGAAGTACGCTGAACCTTTTCCATGTCAAGCATCGCGCGCAGCGAGGTGTAAGAGCAGACTCTGTCGTCCTGGCCATAGGCCATAATCATGCTGCGGTCAAAGCCCAGTTCCCGGGCTTTGCCAGCCGGTACAAGCGTCAGTTCTGCCGACTGGAAGTCATCTTCCTCAATATCATATTTATCTTTAATCAGCTGCAGGACACCGTCCTTCACGCTTTCCTTGTCATCTTTTTTCAGCGGATAATTGCCCACCAAAATATCGAGGCTTTCCCCTTCGATAACCTTGGCGGCATTTTTCTTCATCTGTTCCTGCGACAGGTGTATAAGCAGGTCGGTGACGCAGAATACCGGGTCACTATCCTCTTCGCCAATACAGATTTCCACGACCGTGCCGTCTTTCTTGGCCACCACGCCATGCAGGGCCAGTGGCAGCGTTACCCACTGATACTTTTTGATACCGCCATAATAATGCGTATCGAGGTACGCCAGGCCGCCGTCCTCATAAAGCGGATTTTGTTTCACGTCCAAACGGCAGGTATCGATATGAGCGCCCAGAATATTCATGCCCTGTTCCAGCGGTTCCATACCGATATTGAAAAGCACAATCGCTTTTTCCATATTGATGGCGTAGACCTTATCCCCGGCCGTGAGCTTTTCACCGTTCTTGATGACCGCAGCCAGATTGCGATAGCCGGCAGCCTCAGCCTGCTTTACCGCCTCTTTGACACTTTCCCGTTCCGTTTTGCAGTTGGTCAGGAACTCACGATAGCCGGCATTTAATTCTTCCAGCTCGGCTTTTTCTGCCTCAGTATATTGATTCCACAGAGAAGTTTTTTTCTCGTCACTCATCTTCTATGCCTCCATATCCAGATTGAAATATTCATTTAAAATGGCGATAAAGTCCTCACGCTTTTCCGCCCGATTGAATTTATCACGTAAAATCGCGCCGTGGGTGATACCTCTGGTATACCAGGTCGCATGCTTGCGCATTTCCCGGGGGCCGATATAATCCCCCTTGTATTTCAGGAGCAAATCCAAATGACGCACAATGACAGCCGCCCGTTCCTGCAGCGTTGGCGGCGGCAGTACTTCACCGGTACGCAGGTAATGCGTCAACTGCTTAAAAATCCAGGGATTGCCCTGCGCGCCACGGCCAATCATAACCCCGTCCGCGCCGGTGGTATCCAGAATACGCTGTAAATCCTTACAGGTGCGCACATCACCGTTGGCAATAACCGGCACCTTTACGGCTTTTTTTACCGCGGCGATTATCTGCCAGTCAGCCTGTCCACTGTAAAACTGCTCACGGGTACGGCCGTGGACAGCTATGGCATCAACACCGGCCGCCTCGGCTATTTTGGCAATTTCGAGTACGTTGACATGCTGGTCGTCCCAGCCCTTGCGCATCTTCACGGTAAACGGCATTTTCACTGCCTTGCGGATAGCAGACAATATTTCATAAACCTTATCGGGAGCCAGCATTAAAGCCGAACCTTCCCCGTTTTTGACGATTTTCGGTGCCGGACAGCCCATATTGAAATCCAGGATATCAGCCGTCCCGAGTTCTTCCACATAGCTGGCAGCCTCGGCCGCCATTTCCGGGGAATTGGCAAAAATCTGCATGGCCAGAGGGCGTTCTCCCGGCTCCGAGGCCAGCATGGACAGCGTCCGCTCATTGCGGAAGTGAATGCCCTGCGAGCTGACCATTTCCGCATAACAGAGCGGACAGCCCATATCATGGGCAATAATGCGGTAAGCCGTGTCGGTGACGCCGGCCATCGGTGCCAAAAACACAGGCTCACTAAAAGAATATTTTCCGATTTTCATACTTGCTTTTTTCCTTATGAATTGCGTTCTGCGCCGTCCCGTTTGTCGGCATTGCGCTCGTAGAGAGCCTGCAGCCCTGTCAGCGTCAGGAAGTGGTCAACCCTATCAATAGTGGCGGATTCCTTGGCAATCATACGTGCCAAGCCGCCCGTGGCGATAACCTGCATTTCCTGCCCGAATTCGGCCTTGATACGGCGGACGATTTCATCAATCTGCCCTACATAGCCAAAAATAATCCCGGCCTGCATACCCTGAATAGTGTTGCGGCAGATAATCTGCTTGGGCGGTACCAGCTCAATACGGGGCAGCTGCGCCGCCGTCTGGAACAGGGCGTCGGCACTCGTGCCAATACCCGGGGCAATAACGCCGCCCATGAAGTCGCCTTCGGCACCTACTACATCATAGGTCGTTGCCGTGCCGATATCGATGACAATCAAAGGGCCGCCATACTGTTCATAAGCCCCCACTACATTGACAATACGGTCAGCGCCGATAGCCCGGGGATTTTCATAATGGAGCTTTATGCCTGTCTTGATGCCGGGGCCCACCACCAGGGGTTTCAAGTGGAAGTAGCGCTCGCACATCTTCACCATAGGCACCACCAGCGGCGGCACAACGGAAGAAATGATAATGGCATGAATATCATTCATGCTGATTCCCTGATAACGGAACAAGTCATTCATCAGCATACCGTACTCATCGCCGGTCTTTTGCCGGTCCGTAGAAATACGCCAATGTTTCATCAGTTTTTTTCCTTCGTAAGTCCCCATGACAATGTTACTATTGCCGATATCTAAAACCAGTAACAAATTATTGTCCTCCTGCTATTTTACCACTTACCACTTTGCGGTCTTATTGATACATCCCCGGCCAGTACGCGCTGACGGCCTGCTGCTGTATCCACCAGCAGCGCTCCCTCGTCATCAATATCTGCGGCCTTGCCATAAAATACTTCGCCGTCCCGGACGCCAATGACCTTGACCTCCTGCCCCAGAGTGATACTGTACTGCCGCCATTCCTTGAGCACCGGTGCAAAGCCTTCTACCTGCACCTTGGCGTATAAATCATCAAGCGCCCTGAGCACCGCCTGAAGGAACTTCACACGCGGCAGGTTTGCGCCCTTCATCTGTGACAGGGACGTAGCCACGTCACGCAATTCCTCCGGAAATTCTTCCGGGGCGATATTTACATTTATACCGGTACCGATGACGATATAATTTATACCGTCCATTTCAGCACTCATTTCCGTGAGAATCCCCACGAGCTTTTTATTATCATAAAGCAGGTCATTAGGCCATTTTATCCCCGGTTTAAGACCGAATTCTGTCATGGCCCGGGCCACGGCTACCGCCGCCATCAGCGTGCATTTAGGTGCCTCCTGCGGCAAAAACTTCGGCCGCAAAACAACCGAAAACCAAATACCCTTGCCCTTAGGCGAAAAGAACTGCCGTTCCAGGCGTCCCTTGCCGCCTGTCTGGCTTTCTGCCACTACCACCGTCCCCTCAACAGCACCTTCCATAGCCAGACGCTTGGCCTCATTGTTGGTGGAATCTATCTCCTCATGACAAATTATCCTGCAGCCGATGGTTTTAGTTTCCAGCCCATTGCTAATCTCACCAGACAGCATAGCGTCAGGTGCCTCACGCAAAATGTAGCCATTGCGCGCCAGACTTTCTATGTTATAGCCCTGACTGCGCATTTCCTTGATATGTTTCCAGACCGCAGCCCGGGACACACCTAATTTTTCGGCCATATCTTCGCCGGATATATATTTATTACCGCTTTGGCGCAGTATCTGCAAAATTTTATTACGCAAGGCCATCCCTCCCGGATTGGTTAAATTTCACACTATACGATTATAACACCATTGTTCCCGTTTTGTCGAAACAAAAAAGAATCCCGTGCAGGCCATCTTGAAGCCTGTCACGGGTTTCTTCTACCGAAATTGAAAACGTATGGCTGTTATTTCTTATCTTTTAACCACTGCGCAATCTTCTCATAATTGAAATACATTTTATCAGCCTGCTCACCGAAGGGATAATCCACCTTTACGGCGTGCTCATCGCTGACAACACTGCCATTTACCATTCTGCTAAATTTTAACCAGCCAGACATGGCCGCTACATGGCCGTAGGCATCGAGGAAAGGCGCCACTGCACAGTCACCACCGCCTGGCTGTTCACCGATAACTTTCGCCAGGCCGCTCATCTGAGCATAGAACGCCATGGCATTGGCACAGGAATAGGAATATGGATTGGTAATAATATAGAAATCATACTGTCCGCCGAAACCATCATTATCATCAAATTTACCGTCCAGATTTGTATCCACATGATACCATTCGGAACAATAATTCTGATTTAAGGTGTGGGCATAAGTAAGATTGACTTCCCCATCCGCTGAGAGAAACCCCAAAGACGCTGCCATGGCGCCAATTGCGCCGCCCTGATTATTTGACAAGTCAATTACTACTTTTTTGACCTGCGGATTTTTCTTTATCTTGGCAAAGGCATCATAGAACAGGCCGAAGGTACTTTTATCATACGTTTCCTCATCGGGCAGGCAATAATAGTAGCTGCCTTCCTGCAGACTTTCCTCAAAGCCTTCAAAATAGATAAAAGCTGTATCATCAATGATATCCACACGTGATGTACCGAAATTATCTGGTTTAAGTGTTTTAATACGATACTTCGAATCACTCCACTTGTTGGTATCCTCGCTCCTATCCTGGCCAGGGAAAGTTTCCAGGGTTAAGCTCTCCTGCTCCGTGCCGCGAATATTCATAAATTTTTTGGCCATGTCCAGCCAACTCTTGTGTGGCTGACCGCTGGCATCGCGGAAAATATACGTCAGCAGTACAGGATTCAGCTGCAATTCCTGGCAGACGGACTGATACTGGTCGTAGGTTCCCGTTTCTCCGGCGGAAAAGTTTACTCCCCTATCGGCCAGTTTATAACAAAGTTTCTGCAGCGCTTTCGCTGTAGGTTCCAAGCCGCCGTAAGCTGTGACCGCCTTCATCATATTGATATAATCGGCCGTATCAAATACGCTATGGCTGAGCACTACAGCATCATGCGGGCTGTTAAACAACTTGTAAATCAAATCCAAAAATGCCTCGGAATTACGCTCGTTATCAGTAGAAAGCATTCCCTCTTTCAAACCATTTTGCGCCAGATAGCTGTCAAAGTTTTTTATGCCTTTTTCCTGCTTGTGTCCATAATACAAATCGAATAACAGACAGGTCGAGCCATAAGCGTAGCGGGCATACCCTGGTGGAATTTCCTTCTCCCGGGAAAATTTGCCGGAATAATAAGCATTCGCATAGGGATTAAGCTGGATATCGGAATTCAGATTATGCCCATAAATATATCCGATGGACTCCTGTATAGCATAGAAATGGTCGCCGTTGAAAGAATACAGCCTTTCCAGCAGGGGAACAGCAAAAACATTCTGCAGGACCGCAAAAGGCACCAATACCTTGCCCTCATAAGACACCATCTGCAACCCATAATCGGCCAGGTCTATACTAAAGCTCTTAGCCTCAGTCTCTGTTGATTGATGTTTTCTCGATACCGCCATGGCGTTGAATTCATCCCCATGCAGGATGCCATTGGGCAGGGCCCGGTCACCATAGGAGCCAAAAAATGCGTCCCAGTCCGGACAGCGCAGACTCCCCTTTTGCACATCGAATTCCACCTGCGTATTATTTCTGACAGCTGTGAGCCCGCTGCCTGCGGCATTCACCTGAAAAGCAACGTCTCCATAATACAGTGCCGTTAAATACTCCTGTACCGATACGTATGGTACATCCTTTTCCCCTTCCACATTGTAGACACGCATGGTGCTAAACTTATCAAGCCTGTTTTCATATACACGGGAATCAAATGATCCCGTCACCGCAGCGGCCTCTGCCGCAGTGACGCCCATGAGCAGACAGACAATCATCAGACTGCAAAGCCATTTTTTCAGCATCATCTTCCTGTGCATCCTTAAATCCTCCTGTAAAATACTGTCAATAACTTAACCTCCTCTCTTTCCTATTCCCTCTTTATGCGCAAATTCCTTTAAATTGTCCTTTTGTTTTCATTTTTTAAGCCCTTTTTGCGTTAGGATAATATTGGCAGGAAGGTTTTCCACCGTATGTGCCTTGCGGAACATAGCGGCGGTTTTGCTTTGGAATTCCTTAGCTTTTGCCGATTGCTGATAGTGTTCATAGGCGGCCTTGTCACGATAAAGTTCCATCGTATGAATGATGTTCGGATTATCGTGTTCAGCCGTCACAAACATCCCCATGACACCGGCGTCTTCCCTTACCGCGCGTACAGCTTCTGCCGTTGCCAGATGCTGGTATTCGGCCAGTTTTTCCGGCGCTACTTCATAGCGGTGCATATAGACAACCGTC
>NZ_CAJODG010000054.1 GCF_905233635.1 Selenomonas sp. AE3005
AGCAAAGGGGGAGGGAAAGTCAAAAAGCTCCTTGACCAAAGTTGGGGCTGACAGTATTGGATATATTACTGTTGGCACAGCCAGAATATCACAGGTAAGTGTGCATAATTCAATAAAAAAGGCGGCTTATGCTATGGTGGATAAATTGACGGAAAGATTGATTGGTGTGGAAAATAATAAAATATGGGGGTTAATAAAATGAGAAAAATATTTTGTTCATTGGTATTATTGGGAACTATGATTTTGTGTAATGTTGGGATGGTAAAAGCAAATAGTAGTGTATTAAATGGTGCTGTTGAATGGCATGGTCATTATTACAAAGTGTTTGCTATGCCGCTAACGTGGAAGAAGGCATATGAATTATGCCAAAAAATGGGAGGTCATTTAGCTACAGCAGAAACAAAGGAAGAAAATGAGAAAATAAAAGAGATTTATTTGAATGGCGAAGACAATAAGGGATGGTGCTGGATTGGAGGAGAACGGAAAGGTAATGGTATTTGGAGTTGGATCACAGGAAAGACAATGGTAGAATACTTTGATTGGGTAAATGGAAAACCACGAGAAAATTTACAGTTGGGCGGACCGTATTTATCTATGTGGGGTCGATATGATGGGAAATGGGATAATCTTGGCAAGCGTGAAAAAAAGATATTCATGTGTGAATGGGAAACGGCAGAAGATGCACATGAAGTTGGTTGGTAAAGCTATTTCATTAATTAAATTTTACAGGGGGATATGAATGTTTTTTTACAAAAGAAACTATATTTTGCTTGTCGTTATAATGTTGAATCTTTGTGTATTAGGATGTGGAGTATCGACAAAGTTATCAAAAGATGCATCCATACCTCCGCCGCAGCCTCAACCTGTAATACCAGAAGGTATGTATTTATATAAATTCACTAATGATACAACAAAACAAACGACACATGTTGATGAGAAGAATAATATAATATTTTTGTACGATGAAAAACTACTTAGGTATTCATTGGCTAAAGATGATGTTATATTTACAACAGATAAGCAAGACATAAGAATAAAAGACGGTAAAGGAGATATTATATCGGTGTGGGAAGATAAAGGAACAAAAGCAACGTATAAGGTGGAGGATGAAATATATACAAATAAACCATATATTTTTTTAGAAGATAGGCCTGAATTAGTATTGGGAAAAACATATACTAAAAGATATAGGGAATGGCATGGTAAAGATAGCAGTCCTGCTGCTTCAATAGATATAACAGCTGAAATCACAAGTGATGGTATTTTTTCAAATGTCGTACATTCAGAAAGTAATATTATAAATGCTACCGCGGTGAGCGAACATATAGATTTATATGCGTATAAATTGGAAAGGGTATTGATTGCTGGTTCGTTTGGCGGAAAAATTGTAATTAATGGTACTGGCAAGTATGACATTTATTGCAGTAAAGGTGATGATATAATAGTATGGAGTAGTCATGCGAATGAATTAAATGTTTATAATTTTGATCATGAAAGAGATAAAATTATAATAGATGCATTTAAATTTGATTATGCGGCAAGAAAAGATGTTGATTTAGTTGTCAGTGCATCACAACTCAATGGGGTGTCAGGTAAATTGTATTTAAGAAATATGAATAAAAATATTTTAAATATATGGCTGAAAGATAAGAAAATTGATTATAAAGTTAGAATAAGTTAGTGATTAGGTAATGATGATTTATTAAGTCGGTTAATGCAGAAATGTTAATTTAAAATAAGCGGAATTGGAGGAGAGAACATCATGGTAAAAAACAGATTAAAGAAGATAATTTGTGCGGGATTACTCGGCGGTACGCTGCTAATTGGCAATATGGTGGAAGCAGGAGTGGTAACTGATTGTTTGCCGCTTAGCTGTTATGTAGATCATAAGGTTATCACCTATAATTCACCGGGGGGTAAGAGTGCAGGTTATATCTCGGCCAATGTGGACTTGATTCAGATAATGCAGGTACGAGGTGATGGCTGGTGCTATGGCAGCTATCCCGGTGCAGGTGGGAAAAGAGTGTCGCGGTGGTTTAAGATCACGGATGTATGTGCTGATTCCGGATATACCAATAAATCGGTTAATGTGAAAGGTAAACAGACTGTGTATCGTACCCACAGTGGCGGAGCGACTCTAGGCAGTGTTTCCAATAATGAAGGGGTTATTGTCATAGCAGATAATGGTAGCAGGGCTCAGATTGTCTATAGATTGGATAGTGGGAATGGATACAAACTCGGATGGGTGCCAAGTTCCTCAGTACAAGCTCCTGCGACTGTACAGCAAAGTCATAATCCCGAAGGCAATTTTGAAGGTGTGTCTAGTCCGGCAGCTAACCAAATAAGAATTGAAGGATGGGTGGCGGATCGTGATAATATGGCAGAATCGTTAAGAATTCATGTGTATGTGGGTGGAGCATGGAATTCTGGAGCAGAAAGTTATGAGATTTTAGCAAATAAAAGTCGACCTGATGTAAAACATTTTTTTAATCGACAAGGTATTTCAGCAGGAGAATTTTATGGTTTTAATTCTGTAATAAATGTAAAGAGAACTGGGAATCAACCTATTTATGTTTATGCTATAAACGTAGGTGGTGGCGGCAATATAGAATTAGGGCATAAAATTGTGGATGTAAAAGCTGGCACACAAGCGGTAGTTCAGGAGAGACAAGGATATATAAAAACAAATGGGGCTAATTTGTACTTTAGAGCTGTTCCAGGTGGTCAAATATTAGGCAAATTAGCTAGCATGACGGCAGTAACTGTATTACAACATCCGGCAGCTAATGGTTGGTCGAAGATTAGATACAATGGAAAAGAAGGTTATGTGGCTAGTCAGTATGTTTTGATAGGGACGGTACCTAAGTATGATAATAAAATAGATGCAGCAATGAGATATATAGCAAATCTTGAAGGCAAAGCTATGGATTATGATGGCGTTTATGGTGCTCAGTGTGTGGATTTGATCAAATATTATTATAAATATTTAGGAGTAGCCAATTATGCACGTGGTAACGGTAAGGACTATGCAACGAATACGTTGCCACCAAATTGGCAACGTATAAAAGGAGCAGAGCCGAAAAAAGGGGATATTTTGGTATACACAACTGGTGGGGGTGGTTATGGTCATGTAGCTATTGCTGAATCACCAAATGTGTCTTGGCATCAAAACTTTAATGGTAAATATGTTAGAAAAATTACAGGTAACTATAGAAATATACATGTGGGTTATTGGGGAGTGATACGGCCTGTTTGTTAAAAAACGTTACCATGGTATTTGTAAGACGAAAAAATATCAGTGAAGCACGATGGTAGAAAAACTCTGTGACAGTGCATTGTATTGTAGCTAAGGAGTGATATTTGTGTATATCAATAAAGTATTGGCTGGAATACTCATTATCCTAATGTTTGCCATGACGGCACAAGCAGAACAACCAATGGCTGCTGAATATCGTCAAATATTGCAATCGGGGACGTATTATGTGGAGTATAGTATACGTGAGTATAAGGAATTTCCCGATGTTACGTATCAACGAGTATATAAACCCGGTGTTGATGATGCGCATGATATTACGTCAATGTCTATAGGGAGTGATGTTGGTGTACAAATGGGGACGCTTTTTGCTGGAGGCGGAATGCCGGCAGGTACAGGGGTTACATATGCAGTGTCTAATAGTGGGAATAATAGATTGCAAAATCTAAAGAAAATCGTCAAAAAAGGTGGTTGGGGGCTGCCAATACCTTTTGTAAATGCTGAGGTTGGAGGTAGTAAGAAAGCAAAATATACACCACGTATTATGTATCAAAATGGAAAATATTATCGTTTTTCTGCAGGGACTGATATGGTATGGTCATCATGGCTGCAGGATAGTGGAGATATGAAAAATGTACAGGCATTGGTACTATCGGAAAATGATATGAAGTCTCCAGAATTGAATCTGTCGGAGGGATGGGGAACCATTCGCAAGGAGTTGGCATTGCCACAAGAGTTTTCAATCTTTAATTTTAAGGATACTTTTGACGATTACAGTCTAATAGTGCAATCCCCTGTGTTTCAAGAAAGTACGCAATGCACGATAAAAAAGGATACCTATGAGTGCGATAAATATATGGCCAAAGAAAAAAATGAGGAAACTGGCAGAGTAGACAGTGTTATGTATTATGCCTTGTATAAGGAAGATAAGTTATTTCTTATACAAAAATATATTTTGCAGACTGATGGCTCGGAGAAAATTAGCAAAGAAGTCTATGTGAGAAATATGTCGGGGCAATTACCTTCTGGAGCTTTTTCCTTTGCCAAGCCTATTCCTGTTTTTGCTGCCGGTATGGGCGATGTAAATGATTTTTTAGGAATTCCGACACAAGTGGGAACTTTGGGAGGAAATAGTGATGGGAAGTAAACGATATATTGGTATGCTGGCGTTGTGTTTGCTGGTTATAATGGGCCTGTCTATAAAAGTAAATGCAAGTTCATTGGATAAATATCGTGCGATAATGGCTGGGAAAAGTTATACATTTAAGTGTTACACATACACACCAAATTTGAAAGGAATGCGCATACAATATGGTTTGTCAGAGAATGACTATATGTCAGAAACTATGATTGAAGAATCGGAAAAAATTTCGCGTGAAGCACAGAATGAAATAGATAGCGTAGACTTTAAGATGCCATGCGATATTATTGTTATGGATGGCGAAACTCGTTATACTGAAATGACAGGCAAGTGCAAATTGCTAAAAAATGGCGAAGTGTTCACATACATACATAATTCCATAAACGATACTTATATTGGTGGTCATATCTCCAAGCGCGGCTATGTACATATGAATGAAATTGCACCAGGAGAAAATAATTGGCCAACAAGGGGATATGATAATAAACTTTCGACAAAAGCGGATATAGAGGATGTGGGTAATGATTTGCTGATGAAAATGTTAGCTGTTATTTATCCCGTTAGCAGTGCTAATGTTGAACTGCCCAATTATAGCTATATAGCATCAGGAATGGCGAAGGATGGTAGTTTCTATGAAGACTATGCAGGGACAATGAATGGAATGAAACACGTGGTACGTTGTTATTTTCGAGAGGGAAACTTAGTGAAGATGGGCTATGCATCTTATCCGCAAAATGGTGTCCGTAGCAAGGAAAATATGGAAAAATATATTATTGAAATAGTGGAATTTACAAATGTACCAGAACAAAAGTATCTTACTTTGCCGACAAGTCTAAAAGTAGTAAGGGAATAAGGGGTGAGAATATGAAAAAGAACTGTATATGGCTAGTTGCGTTGTTTTGGGCAATAGGCGTTATGTGTCCCTGTTTATCAGTAAATGTGGAAGCGGCAGAAGAAAATTCTTTCGTGATGATGAAATTTGTCAATAATACCAGATTTAAGAAATTAGCACCGGAAAATAAACTCTCGGATTTAGTGATGGAAAAGTTGGTTGCCAGTGGTAAAATTCACTTAAAGGAAACAAGACCCATTGACGAGCATATAGATATGGAACTTTTTGATGAGAACTACCGTGCCAATCAAGCTGTAGCCGAAGCAGAAAAGGGTAATTTGGATGCCTTGTTTGAAATAAGAAAAGCAACTTCTATGGCAAATTCACATCGTGGGCAAATAATTTCTCCACAAATCACAATGCGTATTGGCAAAGAACATGGTGCAGATTACTTGATACAGGGAACAATATTGGGAATATCCAGAGGAACAACTGAAGATCCTGGTACGTCTGTATTGACCAATATTGCAGGTATTGTAGCCGGTAAGTGGGGCGGTTCGAGTGGTGCACGAGTGGGAGCTGTGCTGAGAGATACAAAGCAGACGTATACCGGTGTTAATATTCAAAGTGACTTACGAGTGATAAGAGCTGATACTGGTGAAGTGATATGGGAAAAAAATATAATCTCAGTCAGTAAGCAGGAAAAGTTAAAGGTGGCAGATATTGCCTCTGTGGGTAGTGACAAGCTCAGTATGAATCTATATGAGTTGTCTTTAGATCAAGCAGCACAGAAAATAGTAGATGAACTTATTGCAGACTTGGATAAGGGGCTATTGTCAGGCCGGAAATAAGCTACAACTCTTCGTAAATGAAAGAAAGTTATAGCAAAGCCGCCTCACCGGGGGCGGTTTTTTGTTGCATAAAACCGCCTGAAACGGTATAATTTAATGTATATAAGTATGGGTAATTGGGCGTGGATTTTGTAAAGCAGGTGAGGATATGCCGTTAAAAGTTGATAGCCGCAGCACGCAGGAGGCTGCTTTTACGCGCCTGGTGGGCAGGGATGAACGTGTCACGGAAGGTGATACGGATTTTAGCACAGAACTGTTGGAGCAGGAGGACAGCCTGTCGACAGAACAGCTGGATAAACTCTTAAAGCAAATTGACGAACAGGGAGCCAGATTGTCCAAAACTCCCACCTATGATGAATTGAAATCCTACCGCACCCTGATTAAGAATTTTGTGGGTGAGGCAGTCAACCGCATGTATGAGCTGCACAGCCAGGCCGGCTGGGACCGTATGGGGCGGCAGAAGGTCTACACCACGGTGCGCAGGATTGACAAAAAGCTGGAGGAAATGGCAGAAAAAATCCGGCTGGGGCAGTCTGACCAGCTGGATATCATCGCCAGCCATGACGCCATTCGGGGCATGCTGGTGGATTTATACATGTGATGGAAAAGTTAAACTGGGATATAATCGCCGGTCACGAAGCGCAGCAGGCAGAACTTAGGGCCATGCTCCGGGAGAGACGCCTGCCCCATGCGCTTCTTTTTGTGGGCGAAAAGGGCATAGGCAAAAAACTCTGCGGCCGGGTACTGGCGGCAGCCATACTCTGCGGTCAGGAATCGCCCTGCGGCCACTGCGAAAACTGCCGAGGCATGAACTTAGGCTCGCACCCGGATTATTTTGAGCTGGTGCCGGAGGCCAAGGGCAAAGCTGCTCCTATTATTCACATTGAGGAAATGCGCAGCATGCAGGTTATGGTATCGCGGTCAGCAGTACAGGCCGGGCGGCGGGTGGTGCTGATTGATGACGCCGAGACCATGAATGAGGCGGCGGCCAACAGCCTGTTAAAGACGCTGGAGGAACCGGCCGGGGACGTTACCTTTATCCTGATAGCCCGGGCCAGAAGTGCCTTGCTCGATACCATCGTTTCACGGTGCATACCGCTGAGTTTTGGTATGCTGCCGGCGGAAACGGTCGCAGCGGTGCTGCAAAAGCAGGGAATCGCACCAGATATGGCAGGGAAACTGGCCTCCCTGGCAGACGGCAGTATCGGCCGGGCGCTGAAACTGCATGCTGATGGCGGCCTGGAACTTAGAGATAAGGCGCTGGCCTTTTTGCTCGGCCTGCCGGAGCTGCAGCTTACTAAGTTGTGGCAGGAGGCGGCGGCCATGGGCGAATGGGACAGGCAGCGGGTGACAGAATGGGCGGCTTACTTTAACATGCTGCTGCGTGATTTGCTCGTTCTCTACAGTGCCGGTGACAGCCAGCTGCTCTACCACCGCGACCTGCGCGGCCGGCTGGCAGAGTTTCTGCCGGCCTTTACCCAGCGGCAGTTGTTTGCCATGGCGGCGGAGACACGGGAATTTATACGCCGCCTGCAGAGCAATGTGAACCTGCGCCTGCAGCTGGAAGGCTTTTTTATTCGTTTGCTTGATTGCCGTTAAGGCTTTATATATATTTACAGGAGATTTTTATGCAGACAATCATTGGTGTCCGCTTTAAAAAAGCAGGCAAGATATATTATTTTGCTCCGGGAAAACTGGAGATTAAAAAAGGTGATATGGTCATTGTGGAAACTGCCCGGGGCATGGAATGCGGCGAGGCAGTTATCGGTCCGCGCGAAGAGGAGGACGATAAAATCGTCAGCCCCTTGAAGGTAGTACACCGTATCGCCACGGAGTCGGATATCAAGCGCATGGCCGACAACAAGGAGAAGGAAAAGGAGGCCTATGGTATCTGCGAGGAAAAAATCGCAGCGCATGGCCTGCCGATGAAACTGGTGGAAGTAGAATACACCTTCGACATGAATAAAATCATTTTCTACTTCACGGCTGACGGGCGCATTGACTTCCGCGAACTGGTCAAGGACCTGGCGGCGGTGTTCCGTACCCGTATCGAACTGCGGCAGATAGGTGTGCGTGACGAGGCCAAGTTTATGGGCGGTATCGGCGGCTGTGGCCGTCCCTTGTGCTGTGCGTCTTTTCTGGGTGATTTTGAGCCCGTGTCCATTCGTATGGCCAAGGACCAGAACCTTTCCCTTAATCCCACGAAGATTTCCGGCATTTGCGGCCGCCTGATGTGCTGCCTGAAATACGAAAATGACTGTTATTGCGGCGGTGACTGTCCGCATCAGCAGAAAAAAATCCAGCCGCCTTCGCAGGGCAGCCGGGTAGTATCGGTGGAAGGCGAAGGCAAGGTCATTTCCCTCAATCAGCAGCGCCGCTCGGCGACGATTCTGCTGGATTCCGGGCGCACTATTGTGGCCTCCTGGGAAGATGTCATTGAAAAGGACGAGGACGAGAGCAGCCTGGCCAGCAGCCTGACGGCAGCTTATGAGGGCGTACAGGACAATATCCCGGCAGAAAGCACTGAGGACGCACGCGAGTCCGGTTTCCGCCGCGAAAGACCGCGCCGCGAAAATAACCGGCGGTTTGCTAAGGATAACCGCGAAAATCGGGAAAACCGTGAGGGGCGCGAACATCGTGACAAGCGCCATAATTTCCGGCCGCGCAATAACCGGGACAACAGGGAGAAACGGGAACGCCGTGAGGGGCGTGACCGCCGGGAGCGTCACCAGTGAGAGAAGTCAGCCTGGGCGCTAATGAACGGCTGGACGATTTGATGAAGAGCGGGCGGCATATCATCCAGAATACGCAGGAATTCTGCTTTTCCCTGGATGCCGTGCTGCTGGCTCATTTTTTGTCCTTGAAGTCCCGGCAGAAGGTGCTGGAACTGGGCACTGGCACCGGGGTTATTCCTTTGCTTATCGCTGATGAGGTAGCCCGGGTGGACGCGGTGGAACTGAATCCCGTCATGGCAGAGCTGGCGGCGCGCAATGTCCGGCTCAATGAGCTCGCGGACAAAATTTTTGTCCGGGAAGGTGACTACCGCGCTATCAGGGAACTATATAAGCCCGAGTCTTTTGATGTTGTGCTGGCCAATCCTCCTTACCGTCCTGTGGGCGAGGGGCAGGCCAATAAACTCACGGGTGTGGCCAGAGCCCGGCACGAATTTACAGCTACACTCAAAGATGTGGTGCAGGCGGCGCGCTTTGCCCTGCGCTTTGGCGGCCATTTCGGCATGGTACACCTGCCGGAGCGGCTTGGGGAAATCATTGTGGCGCTGCACGACCATCAGATGGAAGTGAAAAGACTGCAGATGGTGCAGCCCAAGGACGGCAAAGCACCAAATATGATGCTGCTAGAGGCCGTGGTAGGTGCCAGCCCTGGTGGCCTGAAGGTATTGCCGCCGCTCGTGGTACACCGCGCTGATGGCAGTTATACCGATGAGATTTTACGGATTTACGGAATGTGAATTATGAACGATAAAATACCAACTTTATATCTTTGCGCCACCCCTATTGGCAATCTGGAGGATATGACCTACCGGGCGGTGCGGCTGCTCGGCGAAGTGGAACTGATTGCCGCGGAGGATACCCGGCATACTAGGCAGCTGCTGACGCATTTTGATATTCATACGAAACTTACAAGTTATCATGAGCACAACAAACTAACCAAGGGGCCGGAACTTATCGCCTATATGCAGGAAGGTCATGACCTGATTTGTGTCAGTGACGCCGGTCTGCCCGGCATCTGTGACCCCGGCAGCCATCTGGCACAGCTGGCCATAGAGGCCGGCTTTAAGGTCACGCCCCTGCCCGGGGCTAACGCCGGCCTGTCGGCGTTGATTTGTTCGGGGCTGGATACCACGCGCTTTACCTTTATCGGCTTTCTGCCCAAGACGGCGAAAAAACAGCAGGAGGTCTTAGAGAGCGTAAAACATTATCCGGAAACGCTGATTTTCTACGAGGCACCGCACCATTTGAAAGCGACCTTAAAGGCCATGCAGGCTGTCTTAGGTGACCGGCAGGTGGCTTTGGGGCGGGAACTGACCAAGAAATTCGAGGAATTCCAGCGCGGCAGCCTTACGGAAATCATGGCCCATTACGAGGAAAATGACCCGCGGGGAGAATATGTGATTGTGACGGCCGGTTTTACCGGGGAAGTGACGGCGGCGGAAAATGACCTGCCGGCGGAACCAAAGGCGTGCTGTGAGCATTTTATGGCGCAGGGGCTGGACAAAAAAGCGGCTATGCGCGAGACGGCCAAGGCTTTGGGGCTGTCCCGGCGTGATGTATATCAGGCCATGCTGGCAGAGTGACAAGGGGGATAAACATGGGGATTTTCAAACGGTTTTTAGTGCTGACACTGGCTGTCACGCTGCTGGCCGGCTGCGGCAAAACGTCCGAGGCCGACAGCAGCAAGCCGGAGACATTGGATGATAAGGTGGACGCCATCGTAAACAGCATGTCCCTGGCGGAAAAGGTGGGACAGATGGTGATGATTGGCGTGCATGGCACGGAAATCAACGATGACAGCCGTTATATGCTCAATCAGTACCATATTGGCGGCGTGATTTTCTTTGACCGCAACCTGCAGTCTGCCGAACAGACAAAAAAATTCACAGCTGACCTGCAGGCGCAGGCCGGCAAGGTGCCACTGTTCATCGCCATTGACGAAGAGGGCGGCCCGGTAGCGCGGGGACGTGACTTTATTGAGGTGCCGCCTGCGGCCCAAAGTCTGGGACAGGGTGGAGATAATACCAAGGCCGAGGCCTGGGCGCAAAAGACGGGGGCTTATTTAAAGGAGCTGGGCATAAATGTGAATTTTGCGCCGGTGGCTGATGTGGGCACTAATCTCCGCGAGTATGCTGCTGATGGTCAGACAGTGGCGAAATTTGTCGCTGCGGCCGCGCAGGGGTATGAGTCAGCCCATGAAATCTATACTTTGAAACATTTCCCGGGCATTGGCCGGGGAACGGTTGATTCCCATTTTGAGCGTTCGGAAATCCCGGCAACGAAGGACGAACTGCTGGCACAGGATTTAGTGCCGTTTAAGGAGATTATCGCTAATCACAGCCCGGAGAATTTCATGGTCATGATATCCCATCTGGTATATCCGGCTTTGGACAAAAACCACACGGCCAGCCTGTCAGCAGAGATTCAGACCAAACTGCTGCGGCAGGAATTGGGCTTTAACGGGGTAATCATCACTGATTCGCTGGAGATGGGGGCGGTGTCCAAGTACGGCGACTTCCGCAGCCTCGGCGTACAGGCCGTGCAGGCCGGGGCCGATATCGCCCTGGTGTGTCACGAATATCCTCATGAAACTGATGTGTATCTGGGGCTGCTGGAGGCGGCGGAAAAAGGCGTTATCAGCGAAGAGAGAATCAACGAGTCCGTGAAACGGATTGTGAAGATGAAGCTGCTGCATAAAAGCTAAATATATAAAAAGAAAAATCTGTTGACGTAATGTTAAAGCGTCAGCAGATTTTTTTTGCAGTTTGACGGTCAAGGAGTTCTTAAAAATATCCCGTTCATGCGTGCACGGGGTTCACGGGGGAGTAATTTTTCTGCCTCCGCTAAACGACACACCTCGGAAAATAGAAGTGTCCAGTTACCTGCGCCGGGCAGGCCAACGGCGCTCCTTTCAGTGTAGTTGCTTAGCTGCGTCCTACAGTGTGCCGGCCTTCGCTGCGCTCAGGCAGTCGCTCCCCGCAGAAAAATCACTCCCCCGTTCGCCCCCAGCTACGGTGTTTACAATTGCTACGAACCCGTTGCTCCCGTTACAAGAACATCGATGTGCCTGCTCCCTGTCACTGCGAAAGAATCATTCTTA
>NZ_CAJODG010000055.1 GCF_905233635.1 Selenomonas sp. AE3005
CATTTTCTTTTCCATGGAATCTTCGTACATGCCGGCAATCTGCGGCGTGAACTTGGTCGAATTCGGCAGATTTCTCATGTTGCTTCCCTCCGTAAACAATCACTTAAACTCTATATTGACACTGTGTCATTATTATAAAACATAAATGACACAGTGTCAATATAAAAATATATTTACTTCTATAAAAAACGGCAGCAGCAAATAAAATTGCTGCTGCCGTTAAGCTCAGACTTTATGTGGCCACTACCATCATCGTTGTCTTTTCCGTATGCACATTATTTACCAGTCACCGCCATCGTCATAGGAATCGCTACCCCAGTCGGAACCGCTGTCATAACTGTCGTAGCCGTCATCATGGTAATCATCGCTGTCGTCATAGCTGTCATAATCGCTATAATCGTCATGCTCATAATCGTCATCATGGTCCACATCGTAATCGTAATTGTAATCTCTGTCCTCCCAGTCATCATAGCCGTGGTCATTGTACTCATTATATATGTTGTTATTTATAGTTTCATGCGCCTCGCTCTTATGATTGCCTGTCAACATGTGGCCCAGGATTGTTCCGGCCACCACACCGCCTGCGATATTGCGCATGGTATGGTCATTCGACCTGTACTCCTGTCCCCGGTAAAGAGGCCGGACAGGCTGCGCCGTCCCCTTTGCAGTCTGGATATTTTGCCTGTCTGGTTCCCTGTCGGGTAAAGCTGCCTGTGCGGTATGCTTTTGCCTTTCGTCACTATTTTTTCCTTTATTGCCAAAGAGCAGCCAGCCTAAAAATACGCCTGCGCCCAGCAATGCTATCGTTCCCATATTTACGCCCCCTGCATTTTCTCTTTAATTAAGATTTCTCCGTTTATTTTCTGTTTCCTGCCACCTTCCCCACTATCTCTGCACAAGCGCGCCTTAATAAAAAATAACCGCATACAGTCCAAGCTGTACACGGTTATTTGCAGCACGATATTTACATATAATCGGCAGAAGTTTTCTTCTTCTGCTGTTTGAATATACCCAGCTTCGCGGCAATCCATTCCATGGCTACGAAGAACACAGGAATCAGGAAAATACCTAAAGCCGTAGCAAAGAGCATACCGCCGACAACGGCCACGCCCATGCCGTTACGGGCTGCCGCGCCTGCACCGCTGGCCACTGCCAGCGGCAGACAGCCGATGATGAAGGCAAAGGAGGTCATGAGGATAGGACGCAGACGCAGGCCGGCTGCCTCGATAGCAGCTTTGACCGGCTCCATGCCTCTGTCCACACGCACCTTGGCAAATTCAACGATAAGGATAGCGTTCTTAGCGGCAAGACCGATAATCATGATGATACCAATCTGCATGTAAACGCTGTTCTGCAAGCCTGCATTAGTATGACCGAACATCCCTTCCAGCAGGGACAAGCCGTACTCGGAAGCCAGTGCTCCCATAATGCCTGTCGGCACTGTCAGCAGCACGGCAAAAGGCACGCTCCAGCTTTCATAGAGAGCTGCCAGACACAGGAATACGAATACCAGCGCCAAAGCCAGCACCTGCAAAGTGGAACTTGATGCCTTGGCTTCTTCACGGCTCTGGCCGGACCATTCGATATTAAAGCCGCTGGGCGCATTCTGCTCAACGACCTCACGGATAGCCGCCATAGCTTCACCAGAAGAATATCCCGAACCGGCACTGCCCTGAATGTTAATGGCTCTGGCACCATTAAAGCGGGAAATCGTGGTCGGGCCAGAACTCATCTTGGGTTTCAGCAATGTATCCAAAGGAACCATTGTTCCCGACGAAGTTTTTACATAAACAAACTTCATGGCTTCTGCTTCACTGCGATAGGTCACATCCGACTGGAGCATAACCTTGTAGGTGCGGCCGAAACGGTTGAAGTCATTGACCTGCGTACCACCAAAGTTTACCTGCATAGCAGTAAACACATCCGACAACTTAACGCCGAGCTGTTTGACCCTCTCACGGTCAATCTCGTATTCATAGGTCGGCGCAGTCATCTTAAAGGTCGTACGCACACCCATGAGTTCGGGGCGCTGATTAGCTGCCGCTACAATTTTATTCGTAATATCGGCCAGCTCTTCATCCGTATGACCGGACATATCCTGCAGCTGCAAGCTCCAGCCACCGACAGCCCCCAGGCCTGGCAGAGCCGGCGGATTCATGGCGATAACGGTAGCCTCGGGAGCAACCCTGGCACCGATGCCAAACATCTGCTTAACAGCACTGTCTACAGACTGCGAAGCGTCCGGACGCTGTGACCAGTCCTTCATGCCCAGAACCACGAGGCCGGCACTTGGCTTGGCCCCCCCGCCCAACAGGTCAAAACCGGTAATGGACATGACGTTATCCACGCCATTGACTTCCTTGGCAGCCGTGGCTACTTTATCAATGGTTGCCTGCGTGATGTTCATGGATGTACCTTCCGGCAGCTGTACTACTGCAAAAGCATAGCCCTGGTCTTCATCAGGCACGAAGGTGGAGGGCAGCACTTTAAACAGAGCCACCGAGATAATGCACACGATAACCATAAAGAGAATTGCCAGCCGTGTACGGCGGATGAACTTGGCCACCACGCCCATATAGCCGCGTTTCGTGCTTTCAAACCAGTCATTGAAACGTTTGAAGGCACGGCCTAAAATCCCTTCATCATCCTTCGGCTCATGGCGTTTCAAAATCATCGCACAGAGAGCCGGCGTAAGAGTCAGAGCCACAAAGGCGGACAAAGCCATGGACACGGCAATAGTCAAAGCGAACTGACGATAGAGGATACCGGTCATACCGCCCAGGAAGGCAACCGGTACGAACACAGCTGCTAAAACGAAGGCAATCGCCACAACCGGACCCTGCACTTCCGCCATGGCTCTTTCCGTGGCATCTACAGGCGTCAGCCCTTCTTCCATGTGCTTTTCCACGTTCTCGATAACAACGATAGCATCATCGACAACGAGGCCGATAGCCAGTACCATGGCGAACAATGTCAGCGTGTTGATGGAGAAGCCCAGCACAATGAACGCTGCCAATGTACCGATAAGCGATACCGGCACAGCCAGCAACGGAATGATTGTTGCGCGCCAGCTCTGCAGGAATACGAAAATTACCAGCACAACCAGCAAAAGCGCTTCAACGAATGTCTCGATAACTTCCTTAATAGAAGCATTGATATAATTCGTTGAGTCAAATACCTGCGACATCTGCAGCCCCGGCGGCAGAGTCGGTCTGGCCTTTTCCAAAACCTCACGCACACCGGCTACCGTTTGCATGGCGTTGGCATCACTGGTCAGATTGACACCGAAACCAACTGCCGGATAGCCGTTGAACTTGGAGATAATCGCACTGGATTTTTCCCCGGTTTCCACCCGTGCGACATCTTTAATCCGCACGAACTTGCCGTTCTTGGAGGAAATGATGACATTGCCAAATTCCTCCGGCGTAACCAGACGGCCGGAAATCTTACCGGTATACTGCTTTTCCTGCCCGTTATTCAACGGCATTGCACCTACGGTACCTGCCGGAGCCTGTACGTTCTGTTCCTTAATGGCATCGGTGATATCAGCTATTGTCAGTCCCAGCTCTGCCAGTTTATCCGGATTCAGCCAGATACGCATGGCATAGTCAGAACCGAAAATCTGCACATCACCGACACCGGATACACGCTTTAATTCATCGAGCAGATAAATATCGGCGTAGTTTTTCATAAAGGCTCGGTCATAGGTGCCGTCCGGCGAGTTGATGGACAGCATATACGCCATATCATTGGAAGATTTCTTCGTGGTAACGCCCACCTGCTGTACATCAGACGGCAGGCTGGCATTGGCGATGGCTACGTTATTCTGAACTTTTACGGAGTCCATATCGCCATCCGTTCCCGTCTCAAAGACTACAGACAGGCTGTAACGTCCGCTGTCGTCCGAGTTGGAACTCATATAATCCATACCCTGTGTACCATTGACCTGCTGCTCGATTATCTGCGCCACGGTATCGTTGATAACCGAAGCATTGGCACCGGTATAGGTCGTACCTACAGAAACCGTTGGCGGAGAAATCTGCGGATACTGCGCTACCGGCAGCTGAAAAGCTGCCAGCACACCTACGATAACGATGATAACCGAGATAACAATGGCAAATATCGGGCGGTGAATAAAGAACTTAGACAAATCGCCGCCCCCTTACTCTTGTGTTGAACCTGCAATCTTATTGGAATCAAACTTCGTATTATCGGTAATAAGGGAGAAGCCAATATCCTCAGCCGTTACCATGGTAACATTGAGATTTACGCCTTCCTGCAGATTGGACAGGCCTTCTACCACGACTACATCAGCAGTAGTCAGACCATCCTTAATAATATAGTAGCTGCCTACCTTGTTACCCAAGGTCACCGGGCGTGCTTCCGACTTGCCGTCGCCATTTACGACCATGACAAAGGATTTGCCCAGAAGCTGCTGAACCGCACGCTGCGGCACGAGAATAGCATTCGGAATCGTCTGACCGGACAGACGCACGCGGGCAAACATGCCCGGCATCAGCATTCCGTTGGGATTATTGAACAGCGCCTTCATGGTCAGCGTACCGGTATTTTCCGTCAAAGCGCGGTCAGATTCCACGATTTCGCCTTCCAGCGGATACTGGGTACCGTCAGACAGGGTGATGGTCACGACAGGCTTCAGCCGATTGCCGTTCTGCATCATAGCTCCCATATAGCTGAGGTAATCCGTTTCCGAAACATTGAACTGGGCATATACGGGATTGGAAGAACCAATCGTTACCAAATTGGTGTTGCCGGCGGTAGCAAAGGTTCCCACCGCAACATCATCGACAGCCAGCTGGCCGCTCATGGGCGCATAAATGGTCGTATCTGCCAAATCCTGACGAGCCTTGATATACATGGCGTTAGCTGCATCGGCTGCTGCCTGATAAGCTTTCACCGTAGCTTCCTGATTATCATAAGTCTGCCGGGAGATAGCGCTGGCCTGCACGAGTTCAGCATAACGGCCTAAATCGTTTTTGGCATTGCCCAGATTGGCCTGTGCCTGAGCCAGATTGGCCTGTGCCTGCCAGACAGCGGACTGATACTGGCGGTCGTCAATGCGATAGAGTGGCTGGCCGGCTTCTACCCTTTGGCCACCCTGTACATATTTTTCCACCACATTGCCGGAGACCTTGGACTGCACCTTTACTTCATCCTTGCCCACAATCTGTCCGGCAAACTCACTGGTCAGCGGTGTATCCTGCTGGATAACCTGCATAGCCTTGACCTGTGCCCCCTGCATCTGCGCCTGCTGCTGCTTTCCGCCGCAGCCGGCAACCACGAAACTTGTGGAGACAGCCAGTGACAGGCCAATCAGCAACGCTTTTGTCTTCTTGTTTTTCGGCAAAAACAATTTATGAACCTCCTTTTTGTCCATAAACACAAAGCAAGAGAGCGCAACGCTCCCCCACTCTCTGTTTATGACAACATTAAATTCCTAAAACAAAATGAAAATAGTAAATAAATGTTTACTATTTGTGTTATCTATAGTATATTATATTCATGTAAAAGTCAAGAAATAAAGGAGTTTTATCATGACCTCCACAGCCCAGCCCAGATTATCACAACAGTTTGTGGAAATAATGGTGCTTATCCATAATAAATTCGGCAGGCAGACGCAGGTCCCCCTGCCCCTCAATCAGTTCGGCGTACTCTGCGTCTTGATGGATACACAGGGACTAGCCATAACTGACATCAGCCGTCAGCTGAATATTTCCAAACAGCAAATGACTACTATCATTGAAAAGCTGGTAAGTGCCAAGTACGTCAGCAAGAAGCCTGACCCCCATGACCGCCGCCGGCTGGTTATCACCATCACCCAGCAGGGAGAAAAATTACTGCGCGGCCACATGGAGCAATTCCGCCAGCACTTTGACAGCCACGCCCAAAACCTCACGGATAATGAGCGCACCGAGCTGGCCAACGTCCTGCGCCGCTACTACGAACTCATCAGCAAAATGTTTTCGCTGTAGCACCATATATCTGATTGCAAAAATCCGTTGACGCGAAATTGTCGTCAACGGATTTTTTATTACAGTTCAATTACATCCAAATCATCCGGCACAAAGATATTACCATGATAATATTCCCGTGCCTCTGCCGTGTAATCAGCCTTGCGCGTGGCAATATGCTTGTCCTCCGTATGATAGAGTACGAGATTCTTTACGGCCAGTTCCTCAGCCAGTTCACTGGCTTCTTTTACCGTGCTGTGATTTTTCTCATAGGGCTTAAAGATATCTCTGTCCTTATACTGGCAAAAAGCCTCTGCCAGCAGCCAGTCAGCACGCTCTGCATACTGACGGGCATGCTCATTATAGGGTTCATCACCTAAGCAGGTGAACTTCATGCCATCGGCAAATTGCAGCGCATAGCCAAACTGCTTGGCCTTGGTTGACATGATATCAAAGGCCGTCAATTTAAACATCGGCAAGTCAAGGCTTTCCCCGTCCCTGACTTCCTGCAGGATGATGTCCGTGCCTACCCGGGCAAAATCTTTTTTCTTGAGCGTCATCTCCGACATTTTTTCGAGCATATCCTTGACCACATCATGGCAATAGATATGGAACCTTCCCTCGTATTTGCCCTTGTTCATGAGGTCAGCCACCTTGCGGATAATCCAGACCACGCCGAGAACATGGTCGGTGTGACCGTGGGTTACAAACATGTGATGGCATTTGTTGTAGTCAAAGTTCGTGACTTCGAGCTGGCGCAAAATGCCATTGCCGCCGCCGGCGTCGGTAAGGAACAGGCTGCCGTCCTCTAATTCCAAAAAGAAACAGGTGTTAAAGCATTTCGTGGCCATGGCAAAGCCAGTGCCGAGGATTACTAACTTGCGCATAATATCACTCCTACTTCTTCTGCCCTTGCAGTTTTTCCAGTGCCTGCCGGGCTGCCTTTTGCTCCGCGTCTTTTTTACTGCGGCCGGTCCCTGTGCCCATGACCCTGCCGGTAATGAGTACATTAAATGTAAAGGTCTTGTCATGGTCGGGGCCGCTGGTGCCTACCATTTCATAGCTGACATTCTGGCTGGCATCCTGATAGACCAGCTCCTGCAAAATAGTCTTGTAGTCCTTAAGGATGGCACCCTGCTCCACCTGCTTAAAGAGCGGCATAAGCTGGCGTACCACATAATCCCTGGCGGTTTCCCAGCCCTGGTCTAAATAAATAGCGCCGATGACCGCCTCAAATACATCTTCCAAATTTGTCTGCCTGTCCCGGCCGCCGCTCATTTCCTCACCGTGGCCTAAGAGCAAATAGTCGCCCAAATGAAGCGTCCGCGCAAGTTCCGCAAGGCTGGTGGAACAGACGATACTTGCCCTGGTTTTCGTAAGCTGCCCCTCTGGCATCTGCGGAAAGTGCATATAAAGATAGGTGCTGGAGGCAAGCTCCAGCACCGCATCTCCCAAAAATTCGAGACGTTCATTATGGACGATGTTTTTTTCTTTGGCTTCGTTGGCATAGGATGAATGAATCAGCGCTCTGTGCAGCAGGGTTATATCGTCAAACGACACCCCCAGCCGGCTCTCCAGCCCCAAAAGTTCTTCCTTGCGCTTCGCCGTTAAATTATCTCCCATCGCCCTTAACCTCTTTATTCTGCGTACTTCTTCAGCAGCAGGCAGGCATTGTGACCGCCAAAACCGAAGGAGTTGGACATAGCGGCACGAACCGTCTTGGCCTTAGCCTTATTGGGCACATAGTCGAGGTCAAGACCTTCATCCGGGGTTTCGTAGTTGATGGTCGGCGGCAGCATATCGTTTTCGATAGCCAGCGCCGTAGCGATAGCTTCAACGCCGCCGGCAGCGCCGAGCATGTGGCCGGTCATGGACTTGATGGAGGAAACGGATACGTTCTTAGCCGCCTCGCCCCATACAGCCTTGATGGCCTCAGTTTCGCCCTGGTCATTGAGGTGCGTGGAAGTACCATGCGCATTTACATAGTCAACTTCTTCCGCCGTCATGCCGGCATCATCGAGTGCCAGCTGCATGCACTTAGCCTGGAATTCGCCATGCGGAGCCGGGCTGGTCATGTGGTAAGCATCAGAGTTAGCACCATAACCAACTACTTCAGCGTAGATATGAGCACCACGCGCCTTGGCATGGTCGAGGCTTTCGAGGATAACAAGGCCTGCGCCTTCACCCATGACGAAACCGCTGCGGTTCTTGTCAAACGGACGGGAAGCATGATGCGGGTCATCGTTGTGATCCATGCACAGAGCCTTCATCGCAGCAAAACCGGCTACAGCAGCCTCGGAAACAGCAGCTTCCGTACCACCGGCTACCATGACATCAGCATCACCGCGCTGAATTACACGGAAAGCATCACCGATGCAGTTGGAGCCCGTAGCGCAGGCCGTCACCGTGCAGCTGGAGGGGCCATGGAGCTTATAGGTAATAGCTACCTGACCGGCAGCCATGTTGGCAATCATCATCGGCACGAAGAACGGGCTGATACGGGAAGGGCCTTTGGCAAAGAACTTCTCGTACTGGCTGTGCATGGTTTCAATGCCGCCGATACCCGTACCAATGAACGTACCCACGCGGTCGAGGTTTTCCTTGGATAGATCCAGCCCGGCATCTTTGATGGCGAGATCTGCAGCAGCTACCGCAAACTGCGTATAACGATCCATACGTTTGGATTCTTTCTTGTCGATGTACTGGGTCGGGTCAAAATCATTAACCTCACCGGCAATCTGCGCCGTGAAGCCGCTGGCATCAAAACGGCTGATTTTTTCAATACCGTTGCGGCCTTCCAGCAGGCCTTTCCAAAATTCATCTTTGCCCGTACCAATCGGGGTAATGGCACCTACGCCAGTGATAACTACGCGATTACTCAAAACGAATAACTCCTCTCATCTATTCATAGCAATGTGCTACGCTTAGTTGGCAGCCTCTGCTTCTGCTATGAGCTGCTCAAAAATCTCATGCACGGTCATAATCTTGTCAATCCTGGGCATGTATTCTCCCGTGAAAACAAGACCTGTTTCCACATCGCCCTGCTGTGCCCGTGTCAGGGCACGGATGATGCAGAAATTGTGCTTGCACGCCTTCAGACAGGCATCACACTGCGTCGGAGGCACGGGGCCTTCCATAACCCGGGCCGAAAAGGGAGTACGCACGGCACGTCCCGGCAGGCCCACAGGGCTGTGAATAACCACAATATCCTCCGGTTTGGATTTCAGATAATATTCTTTGAGGGCCGGGGCAGCATTGCTTTCTTCGCAGGCTGCAAACCGGGAACCCATCTGGACGCCGGCAGCGCCCATTTTTATAAAGTCAACGATGTCCTGGCCATGCAGGGCACCGCCGGCAGCAATCACCGGAATTTTCACTGCGGAGCTGACATCTGCTATGAGGTCACGCACCGAAGTGTTTGTTCCCAAATGACCGCCGGCCTCTTTGCCCTCCAGCACGATGGCTGCGGCGCCAAGACGCTCTGAAATTTTAGCTAATTTAACGGAAGAAACAATGGGAACAATCGGTGTTCCTGATTCCTTCCCCAGTGCAAACATATCACGGGAGAAACCGGCTCCGGCTACCACGAGGTCAATGCCCTCGTCAATGGCTACCCTTACGACTTCCGCGAAGTCATTGGCGGCTACCATGATATTGATGCCGATGATACCAGACGTAAGCGAACGTGCGAGCCTAATTTCATAACGCAGTTCGTCATGGCTCATACCTGAGGCCGCAATGAGGCCGATACCGCCCTCGTTAGCTACGGCTGCCGCCAGACGGGCTGTGGACAAGCGAATCGCCATACCGCCCTGTTGAATAGGTATGCGGGCGACTTTATTGCCAATTTTCAGCTCTGGAAGTTTCAATGTTACTCCTCCAATCAATCCTACCTTGAAAAATCCCGCGAAAACAAGTTTCACGGGATTTTCAAAAGGTAAGACGCTCAAACTTATTTGTTCTGGTCTATGTAGGTAACTACGTCCTGAACGCTCTTGATCTTCTCAGCAGCTTCGTCAGGGATTTCAATATTGAATTCTTCTTCAAAAGCCATGATCAGCTCAACAATATCCAGGGAATCAGCTCCCAGATCATCGATGAATGTGGACTCGAGGGCAACCTCGTCAGCCTCAACACCTAACTGCTCAACAACGATTTCTCTTACTTTATCAAAAGTCATGAAGTTTCACCTCCTTAAATTGGTGTCCATATATATTTATATCACATTACCATGCCACCGTCTACATTGATGATTTGGCCTGTGATATAGGATGCATTATCAGATGCCAGAAAAGCTACGGCGCTGGCCACATCTTCCGGCTTGCCCATGCGTCCCAAAGGAATACCCGTAAGCGTCATTTCCTTGGCCTTGTCCGTCATGGCTGCCGTCATATCAGTGTCAATGAAGCCCGGTGCGACTACGTTCACCGTAATGCCGCGCGCTGCCAGTTCCTTGGCTGCGGATTTACTAAAGCCGATTACACCGGCTTTGGCTGCCGCGTAATTGGTCTGGCCAGCATTGCCCATGAGCCCGACTACCGAGGCCATGTTGATGATACGGCCGCTGCGCTTTTTCATCATGAGCTTGCTCACCAGTTTCGTACAGGTGAATACGCCTTTAAGGTTCGTATTGATGACGGCATCGAAATCTTCTTCCTTCATGCGCATCATCAGACCATCGCGCGTGATACCGGCATTGTTGACCAGAATATCAATCTGGCCGAAGGACTCAACTACGGAGTTTACCATAGCCTCAACAGCTGCGCTGTCAGACACATCAGCCTGAACCAGAATGGCTTGTCCGCCGTTTTTCTCAATCTCAGCCTTGACTTCTTCCGCCTTGGCCGTGTTGCCGGCATAATTGATGGCTACCCTGGCGCCTTCGCTCGCTAAACGCAGGGCAATGGCGCGGCCGATGCCACGGGAAGCACCCGTAACGAGGGCTGTCTTTCCATCTAAAAGCATATTAGCGAACCTCCTTGAAATAGTCAAGAGTTTTTTGCAGGGATTCCAGATTTTCTACGTTCATGCTCGTGAGAGCCTTGTCGATACGGCGGTTGAAGCCGCAGAGGGTCTTGCCCGGGCCGGCTTCGACAAATACATCTGCGCCGAATTCCTGCATGGTCTTTACGCAGTCAATCCACTTAACGGGATGGTCTGCCTGCGCCACGAGGTTAGCCTTGATATCAGCAGCAGCCGTTTCCAGTTTGCCCGTGAAGTTTGACACCACGGGGATTTTGGCATCGCGGATATCAACCTTATCGAGTTCAGCCGCAAGTTTCACCGCAGCCGGCTTCATCAGCGTGGAATGGAACGGAGCCGATACCGGCAGGATAACGGCCTTCTTGGCCCCGGCAGCCTTCAAGGTCTCTACCGCTGCTTCTACGCCAGCCGTCGTACCGGCAATAACCGTCTGGCCGGGGCAGTTGAAGTTTACAGCCTGCACTTCGCCGGCTTTTTCCGTAGCCTTGGCACAGGCATCAACGATAACTTCATCGCTAAGACCGATGATAGCAGCCATGCCGCCCTGACCAACAGGAACAGCCTCCTGCATAAACTGACCGCGTTTGTGCACGAGCAGTACTGCGTCCTGGAAGTCCATAACATCAGCAGCAACCAGCGCGGAATATTCGCCCAGGCTGTGACCACCGACAACATCCGGCTGAATGCCGTGTTCTTTCAGAATTTCATTGGCAATTACACTCATGGTCAGAATTGCAGGCTGCGTGTTTGCCGTCAGCTTCAAA
>NZ_CAJODG010000056.1 GCF_905233635.1 Selenomonas sp. AE3005
CACACCAGGGATTTGTACGGTCAGGCTCTTAATTCTTGCCGTGGATGCCCGGTTACTGCGTGAGAATCTTTCATACTCCCCCTCAACCTGCAAGGCCAAAGCTAAATATTTCGGCAATATCTTATCCGTATTCACCCGGATTACACCGCAGTGGTCAGTGGGGTAGAACGGATAATTTTCCGGCAGATAGTTGACCATCCAATCTCCATCAATGCCCCAAATAACCGAGGGCTTGCTGAAATCGGTTAAGTTTTGCTTATTGATACGGCCAAATTCCTCAAAGACATTGGCACTATATACAGGGTACTCCCCATCTTCCTCAATCTCTGCCGTCACCACACGGTTGCCGATGCTGACGGAAAAATCCCGGCCATCCAGCTTATAGGCAGTCATGCCTTTTTTTACCACCTGATGACGTACTTTGTTGGTCTTTATCGCCTTGTTGAAATTCACACCGCTAAAATCGAGCATATCCGTTACGGGCATATAATGATAGCATTCCCCTAAATCGCCTGTCAGTTCTTCTTCCACGCCAAAAGAAGCACGCACCAGAGCCGCCAATGTGTCCGTTGCCTGTCTGTCCTGCGGATTATACAAAAGCCCACCTTGTTTTTTGATTTGTATACCTTCCTGACCCTTGCGATTGCTCCAGCCATAGCCCAAGAACTTTTCCTGCCCCTTATTGTCATTTGGGGCAGTAACGATAAGAGCAGTCTGACCATAGGCCAGCGAATAATACAAGAGTTTTTCCGCCTCTTTCGCGATGGCAAATTCATAAAAGCTGACATTGCACCATTCCAGCTTTTCCTCCTCGCTCTTGGCCTGATAGCCCTTTTGCTTAACCTTGGTACTATATTCTGCCGATGATAAGAATGCTTTGGTATAAGCATCTATATACGGAACATCAGCCCAGGCGTTGAAATTCCGCTGACGCGTCACAAATTCGCCGTAAATCTGCCGGTCAACCTGTATTTTTTCCAAATACGCCGTCAAAATGTCCTTGTCTTCCCAATCCTCCAAACTCTGTGCCGTAAGAACAGCCTGCACGGTGTCTGTACAAAGGTCAACCTTCTTGGGCGGTTCTGCAAACTTTTCCAAGAACAAAATCACCGTATTCGTCCCGGTAGCACCGAATGTTTTGCTCCCCAGCTGCACAATAGCACGCAGACGGAAATTTTGCAGCAGGGATTCACGCGCAGCGACAAAGCTCTCACTTTCCTTGTTCAGAATACTGCTGGGCAGAATCACCGCCGCTACCCCCTGGGGCTTTAGCAGCTGGGCAATGCGCTCCACAAAGAGCGTTTCTATCTCCGAGCCGTTATTGCTTATCTTCGGCAAAATGGTAAAATCATTGTCCTTTAATTTTAGATGCGGCTTGAAAGCCGCTACCGAATAGGGCGGATTGGCTACCAGAATATCAAAACTGTGAGGACGGATATTTTTATCCATATAATTTTCCAAGCCATCGCCGAAGACAATATTGCCATTACCGGCACCGTGCATGAACAGAGAAATCTTGGACACTCTGGCCAAACGATAATCTTTTTCTACGCCGTATAATTTCTCACTGGCCCAAGCGCGGTCATCTTTTTGTACGAGGTCATTTACCGCTTCAAATCCTTGGGTCAGAAAATGTCCGGCTCCGCAGGCGTAATCAATGATTTTGGGATATTCCTGCTCATTTTTACGCAATATTTCCCTTAAAGGCAGACTGTCCCAAACAAAACGGGTAATCGGCATTGGGGTAAAAAACTGGCCTTCGTTCTGCTTGAAGCCTTTGCTCAAAAGCTGCTCAAACAAATCGCCCAATGTCTGCAAATCCTGCGAACCGATAATACGGTATTCTTCAAAGAGCTGCACCACTTCCACCAGAATTTTGCCGTTCTGATAGAACAATTCCTCATTGTGCACATCCTTAAAGGCAAAATCATTGTTGGTATAGAATTTCAAAATACGCAGCGTCTTTTTCAGTTCGGCAATCAACTTGACTCGTTTCTGTCCTGTATATTGCTGGATTAGATTTTCTGCATAGTCATCGGCAACATAGAACATTTCTTCGCGCATGAATTTTTCCATGCCGTCATGATGCAAACGCTGTAATCTGTCCTGCAAGTTTTCGTAAGTGTCCGTCCCCACCTTGTACTGAAATTCCACCACATCATCTTCGTCTTTTTGAATCTCATCCACCAGTTTGCAGATAAAGAGCGCTACCAGACGGTTAAAGGCATTTTCCTTGTCTGAAACATTGTTATGCCGCAGTATTTCCTCAAAGCGGTTTACCACCTTGTCACTTTCGCTAAAATCGCGCAAATCCTTTTTCCGCAATGGCTTGGCACCTATCTCATAGGCCACGGTATCATCACGGAAAACAACGTCACTAAACATACGTTTCTCGTAAGTTTCGTCCCAGACGGCAAAAAGTTCCTCTACAGTATGTGCATCATCGTAAAGCTTTATGGAATTATCCTGTTTTTGGGCAATACGCATATTGCTGTCATCGCTGCAGGAAATACTATCCGTTCGATAAGTAAGCCGATTATCTTCCCAGTCTGAAGCATACAGCAAAAGCCACTGACAAGCATCTTCCTGTTTCCAGTAGGAGATTAGCTGTCCCCCGTCAGTCTTTGTTTGACGGAGTTCATTCTCATATTCCCTGCCAGCGGTCTTGCACTCGATAATAAAAAGCATCTTGCCATCAGTCCCGGTTACGCAAATATCTGCCCGGCCACCTTTGGCATCATGGCCTAAGTGCCATTCTTTTTCCAGCTCAATATGTTCCGGGCGATAGCCCTTCTCTAGCAAACGGTTCACACATTCAAAGACCACCATGTTTTCCTTGTGAGCTTCATCAAAATAGGCGTTGCGTTCCCTTCCTTTTATCTTTTCTGGGTAAATCAGCTTCTTATTCTTCCAATCCACTTTCAAATAATCGTCATAATCGGGGAAATATTTTATATATTCGCCATCGCTTTCAATAAACCGCATATATTCTAATACGGCAATAAAATTTTTAACGGTTATCATCGTTCCTCCAACGTTCTTGCTAAAATATCCCTTTAATTATACCGCATACATCGTAATTAACCAAACACAAAAAGCTGACAAGTCAGTTTGACCTGTCAGCCCAATAGCATCGTCAAAAATGAAAATCACGCTTGTCGGAGCGTTTGATGGCCTCGATATGCTCGGCGGCAATCTCGCGTACCTTGTCCTTGGGGATTTTCTTTAATTCTTCCGCAATGAGCTTGTAGCCCAGTTCCCGTGTAGCCTTGCTGGCGTAATCCGTGAGGTATTCTGCCAGGGTCATCAGCGCGTTGGGGTGGCAGCAGTTTACAATCTGGCCGCTCTTGCACAGGCTCATAAATCTGTCCCCGGTACGCCCTTCGCGATAGCAGGCCGTGCAGAAGGAGGGAATATGCCCCGTTTCCATCAGCCATTTAATCACTTCATCAAGCGTGCGCTGGTCGGACACGTTGAACTGCTCCGTATCCGTCGGCCGCTCTTTTTCCGTATAACCGCCGACACTGGTACGGCTGGCACCGCTGACCTGGGAAATTCCCACCTGCAGCATCTTCGCCCGGACTTCTTCCGATTCCCGGGTGGAAATAATCATGCCCGTATACGGCACCGCCAGACGTATGCAGGCCGCAATCTTGGTGAAAATTTCATCGCTTATGGAGTTGTCAAACGCCTCCGGGTCGATATCATCAGCTTTTTTCACGCGTGGCACGGAAATCGTATGCGGGCCGACGCCATGCACGGCCTCCAAATGTTCGGCGTGCATTAACAGACCGGCAAACTCGTACTTGTAACCTTCCAGCCCAAAGAGTACGCCAAGTCCCACATCGTCAATACCGCCTTCCATAGCCCTGTCCATGGCCTCGGTATGATAAGCATAATCATGTTTCGGCCCCGTGGGGTGCAGCCGTTCATAACTTTCTTTATGATATGTTTCCTGGAAAAGAATGTACGTGCCAATGCCGGCCTCTTTGAGTTTGCGGTAGTTTTCCACCGTAGTGGCGGCAATATTCACATTCACGCGGCGGATAGCGCCGTTTTTATGCTTGATACTGTAAATAGTATTGATACATTCCAAAATGTATTCCAGCGGATTGTTGAAGGGGTCTTCCCCAGCCTCAATCGCCAGGCGCTTATGTCCCATATCCTGCAAAGCAATGACCTCAGCGCGGACTTCTTCCTGCGTGAGTTTTTTGCGCGGAATATGTTTGTTCTGGCCGTGGTAAGGACAGTAGACACAACCATTTACACAGTAGTTGGAAAGATAGAGCGGCGCAAACAGCACAATGCGGTTGCCATAAAACGCCTGCTTGATTTCCTCGGCAATCTCATACATGCGGGCGATTTTGCCGGGATCCTCACACGCCAGCAGCACCGACGCCTCCCGATGGCTCAACCCCTTACAGGTATAGCCGGTACCGGTTTTCACTGGCCGCGCCTTTTCCAGAATCTCATCAATCAGGGCAAAATTATCCTTATTAGCCTCCGCATAAGCCAGCGTCTCACGGATTTCTGCATCATTTATAAATTCCTCTGCCCGTAAAGAACGAGGATTGTACTCTATCATGATAGTCATCATCCTTTCGCCTTCGAAAAGCTCTCCGACTATTAGTATAGCACAATCCCCATAAAAGATGTTAAATTTGCGCTTATTTACACGCGAATCAGCTTGATATGACCCCGGCAGTAGCGGTAGAGTATGCCGATAAATATGCCGGTAAGCAGCCAGCTTACGGGATAGCAGGCCATCAGCGTGCCGTAGGTCGGATTGGCCGGAAACAGGGTGTAGAGCCAGGCGATACGCACGCCGCAAATCCCGACCAGTGCCAGCAGCGCCGGCGGCAGGGAAAAGCCATAGCCGCGGAGTGCGCCGGACAGCACATCGATGAACACCTGCAGGAACTGCGGTGCCACAATGAACCAAAAGCGGATAATCCCCAGCTCCACCACTGTTTCATCGGCGTTAAACAGCCCCAGCAGCGGCCGGGCAAAAACGATAACGAGCGTGCCCATCGCCACGGTAAAGGCAATATCCAGCGCCATACCCACCTTGGTAATCTGAAAGCAGCGTGTCAGGTTGCCGGCACCGTAATTCTGGCTCACAAAGGTGGTTGTCGCCTGCGCAAAGGCATTGAGCACACAGTACACATTGACTTCCACCGCAAAAGCCGCCGCCGACGCCGCCATGGCGTCCGGCCCCAGACTGTTCACCGCCGCCTGAATGAGAATATTGGAAAAGGAAAAGACCATACCCTGCACACCGGCCGGCAGGCCGATGGCCACAATGTCACGCAGCAGCTTTTTGTCAAAGGTAAAACCGTTAAAATGCAGCCGTAAAATATCCTGCGAATGCGTCAGCGCCCAGAACAGGATAAACGCACTGACACCCGTAGCCAGTACCGTGGCCAAGGCCACGCCCATAATGCTCCAGCCCAGCATGACAAAGGCAAGGTCAAGCGTGATATTCACAAAACTTGCCACAATCAGGGCCATAAGCGGTGTTTTCGTATCGCCACGAGCGCGCAGGATAGCCGCCTCGAAGTTATAGACACCGATAAACGGCAGGCCCAGCAGGTACACACGCAGGTAGGTTTCCGCCATGCTCTCCACTTCGGCCGGCACAGCCAGCCATTTGATAATCGGCCCGGCCATGGCCTCACCAAAAGCCAGCAGCAGCACGCCAGTGATTAAGGCCAGCGCAAAGGAAGTCTGCACCGCCGTACCCACCTTCTCCGGCTTTTTCGCCCCGATGAACCGGGCAATCACCACATTAGAGCCCAGGGACAGCCCCATAAACAAATTGACCAGAATACCGATGACAGAAATGTTATTGCCCACCGCAGCCATGGCATTTTTTCCCACGAACTGCCCCAGCACCGCCACGTCAGCGGCATTGAAAAGCTGCTGAAACACCCCTGTCAGCGCCAGGGGCAGGGCAAAGATAATCAGCTTATCCCAAAAGGAGCCCTGCAGCATATCCATATTCCGTGTATTTAACATAATTCACCTCAAAAAACCACGTCCAACAGAGTCTGATACACTATTATACCCCTTCACTAAAAATAAACAACACCTGCCGAAATTTTTTCTGGCAGGGTAAAAAAATCTCTACACCTGTCCCGATACATGCTACAATAAATACATACTTCAGGAAATACAGCTGCTATTTAACAGGAGGGTTACACTATGGAAAAAATTGGCTTTATCGGTATGGGCAACATGGCTCAGGCACTGGCCGCTGGTTTTATCAATGCCGGCGCCATTGACAAAAAGAATGTCTACGCCTTTGCGCCCCATCAGGACAAGCTGCAGAAAAATGCCGAAAAAATCGGTTTCACGCCAGTGCGCAGCCTGCTGGCCCTGCCCCAAATCTGCGACACCATCATCATGGCGTGCAAGCCCTATCAAATAGAAGGCGTGCTCAAAGAACTTTACTCCGCCCTGGAAGGCAAGGCTCTGATTTCCATAGCCGCCGGCTGGGATTTTGCCAAATATAAAACTGCACTCCGGACTAATACCAGAGTGCAGTTTATCATGCCCAATACCCCGGCCATGGTCGGTGAAGGCGTTTTATTGTTTGAAGAAACGAACAGCCTGGAACCCCAGGAACGTCAGGACATCATGAAACTTTTTGCCTCCGTCGGGCTCGTACAGGAACTGCCCAGTTCCCTTATGGGCATTGGCGGCACTGTAACCGGCTGCGGCCCGGCCTTTGTGGACCTCTTTATCGAGGCCTACGGGGACGCGGCTGTTAAATACGGCCTGAAACGGGAGGACGCCTACCGTCTGATTTCCCAAATGGTTCTCGGTTCGGCCAAACTGCAGCTGGCCACGGGCACCCATCCCGGCGTCTTAAAGGACAATGTATGCAGTCCTGCCGGCACGACCATCCGCGGCGTAACCGCCCTGGAAGAACAGGGATTCCGCAATGCCTGCATAAAATCCGTCACGGCGATTATGGAAAAATAACGAGGCAAGAAAATGTCCCCCACCTCAGCAGGTGGGGGCACGAATACCAAAACAGGCGGCGAGCATATCTCCCGCCTCGTTGAAACGCCAATAGGAAGTTTTGCCTATGGCAAAACTGGAACAACGGCGTTATAAACTCAGATATTCCAGTGAATCATGGCACGCATGGCAATCTCTGCGTCACCTTCGTCCATGGCCTCCAGTTCCGGCAGCCAGTCCTCAGCAAAGAGCGGCAGGTCCTCGACCAGCTTTTTGATGAACTTGCTGACAGTCTTGACGGCCACTTCGTCCTGCGGTGATTTGAGGAACTGGCCGAGAACGCGGCCGACTTCCTTCATTTCCTCGGCACTTACATACCGGGTAGCACTGTCCAGACTGGACAAGCGCAAAATAGGATAGCTGATGCTATCGTCAGCGGTCAGCAGGCGCTCGGCCTTTACCAGCAGGCCTGCATCGTCCAGTTTGGCGGCAGCCTCGGCGCCGTCCATGCCGCTGCTCAGTTCCACCAGCACCAAATGGTTCTGCGTGGGACTGCACAGCAGCTTGCAGCCGGCCTCGAGCAGCCCTTCTTCCAAGGCCCGGGCATTATCCAGCACCTGCTGGGCATAAGCCTGATACTCCTCGCATTCAGCCTCTTTGAAAATAATGCCCAATGAGGCCAGAACGTTCTTTTTCAAGGAGCTGTGGCCGGTTTCCACTACGGTGCTGTCCAGACGTTCCGCCAGTTTTTCCTTACAGAGGATAATCCCGTTCTGCGGCCCGTGCAGGGCGTCGCTGCCGGCAAAGGTAGCCACATCTGCATAAGGCACCGGTGACGGGATTTTTCCTGTGGCGATAAGACCGGAATTCTGGCCTAAGTCAATCCACAGATAAGCCCCCACCGCATCAGCAATCTGACGCAGCTTACTGTAATCTATATTTTTCGGATAGTTGACCGGCGAATAAATAATCACCCGGGGCTTATGCTGCTCTGCCAAAGCCCTGACTTTGGCAAAATCAAGGGCCATGGTATCCGGTTCCAGACTGAACTTTACGAAATTATACTGCAGCTCACCGGTGCAATACTCGGACTTGCGCAGGTTGAAAGACAGAACCGTATCCCCCTTTTCCAGCAGGCCCAGCATGACCACACGGGAGGCAATGGCCAGACTGCCCGTGCGGACAATGGCGTGGTCAGCCCCAAAGAGTTTGGCTGCCCGGCCGGCCGCAATGCGTTCCAGGCTCGAATATTCCTCGGCGTCATGATGGTCAATGATTTCGTCCCCCAGGGTACTGCCCTTGAGATAAGCCGCAAACGGCGAGGCCGCATTAGTGGTAGGAATCAAAGACAGCGTCTTGCGCTGATGGGACAGAATCCCCTGCAGCTCGCCGCACAGTTCCGGGTCGAATACTTTCAGCTTTGCCAGTAGTTTCTCACTGTTCATATCCATTATCCTTTCTAATCTGGGATTATTATTACATTTAACAAATTTATTATACCATATACATATTATTTCTTCGACATAAATAAAGCAACCCCTGCCGGAAAAATCCCGCAGGGGTTGTTTCATTTGTCGTTATGGCTGAATTTGCCGGTTGTTTCCCGGACTATCAGCGTATTATCAAGTAAAATGCGCTTGCTCTGGCCGCCGCGAATATTTTCCAGCAGCAGCCGGGACGCATTTTCTCCCAATTGGAACATATTCTGGTCCATCGTGGTGATTTTGGGCTCCACCAGCCGGGACAGGGCTATATTGTCATAACCCATGACGGAAATATCCCGCGGTACGGACAGTCCCAGCCGTTTGCAGGCGTTAAGAGCGCCGACAGCCATCAAATCATTGCAGCAAAAAACCGCTGAAGGTTTCAGCTCAGGCAGCTTGGCCAGCAGCGCCGTCATGGCAGAATCAACTGTTTCCACACCATTGCCTTCGCCGATATTCAGGATATAATCCTCGCGTAAAGACCGGCTCTTCGCCATGAACTTACGGTAAGTTTCTTCCTTTATATCGTATGAATCAGAATTGGCACCGCGCACAAACATGATGTCGGTGTGTCCCAGCTCCTTAAGATATTCCAGCGCATTCTGACAGCCCAGCTGCTCGTCATTACCCACGTAAGATACACCTGGGATACGATGATAACCATTTATAAATACCAGCGGCACACGCTGCACCAGTTCCTGGTAAAAACTTTCACTGATGTTTTTCGTATTGGGGCTGATAACGATAATGCCCGATACATTACGGGCCACCAGTGTATTGATAGCCTGCCTTTCCTGTTCCGGGTCGTTCTTGGCGCAGCTCAGCAGGAAGGAAAAACCTTCCTGCCGTACAGCCTCTTCTATACCATCAATGACTTCCGCAAAAAACATATTGTGCAGGCCCGGCACCACTACGCCAATGGTCGATGATTTACGGGTATTTAATTCCCTGGCCTGAACATTCGGCACATAATTCAGGCTGTTAATGGCCTGTTTGACCTTTTCCTTGGTTTCCTGTTTTACCGGGTAATTGCCATTGACCACCCGTGATACCGTGGCGACAGAAACACCAGCGGCCCGGGCTACGTCCACAATGGTGGCCTGTTTTTTTTCTTCCATAAAAACCTGCTTTCTTCGGTAGCTTAACCCTCAGAAACAGTTTGCATAAACTTATCAAAGGCTGCCATACCTTCTGCATTGCGCTTGTAAACGCCGGCATGCACCAGCACGGTCTTAAATACCTCACCGATTTCGGCCTGCAAAATGCCCTCAACCTTATCCGCCGTCACCGCCGGATATTTCTGCCGCAGCATCTTGTACCAGTCAGCATGCTTTTGCAGGGCCTCAATCCCGGAAACATCAGCTGTACCGGCAACGAGTTCCTGTCCGAGAAGGTGCATTTCCTCTTTCAGACGGGCCGGCAGTACAGCCAGGCCCATGACTTCGATAAGGCCGATGTTTTCCTTCTTGATATGATGTACTTCGGCATGCGGATGGAATATTCCCAGCGGATGCTCGTCACTTGTGCGGTTGTTGCGCAGCACCAAATCCAGCTCGTAGTCACTTCCGCGGCGGCGGGCTATCGGCGTAATCGTGTTATGGGGCTGGCCGTCACTTTCAGCCAGAATCCCGACGCTTTCATCACTATAGCTGCGCCACTTGTTGAGAATCTTTTCGGCTAAATCTGCCAGTTCTTCCCTGTCCTCCCCTGTCAGGCGGATAGTGGACATTGGCCATTTCACGCGGCCGACTTTTACATTCTCATAGCCCGGCACGCTGTAGGTACGTTCCACCGGTGCCTTGGCCATGGCAAAGTCATAGCGGCCGCCCTGATAATGGTCATGGGAAAGAATGGAGCCCCCCACAATTGGTAAATCCGCATTGGAGCCTAAGAAATAATGCGGAAAAATCGTTACAAAATCCAAGAGGTTCTCAAAGCTCTTGCGGTTTACCTTCATGGGGATATGCTTCCTGTTCAGGACGATGCAATGCTCATTGTAATAGGTATAAGGGGAATATTGCATAAACCAGCGATGGGAGGCCAGCCGCAGAGGGATTAAGCGGTGGGTCTGCCGTGCCGGATGTCCTGCATGGCCGGCAAAGCCTTCATTTTCCCGGCAAAGGAGGCACTTAGGATAAGAGCTGGACTTAATGAGTTTAGCCTTGGCAATATCCCGCGGGTCCTTTTCCGGCTTGGACAGATTGATGGTGATATCCAAATCGCCATATTCCGTGGCGGTCTGCCAGACGATGTTTTTGTCAATTCTGTCCTTACGGATATAGTTGGCGGCAATGCTCAGCTTGTAGAAATTGTCCGTCGCCGCCTTGGGCGCCCGGGCATAATCGCTCTGGAATCTGCGCACTACTTCCGAAGGCCGGGGCATGACACAGTTCATAATACGGGTATCGAATAAATCCCGCTCAGCTGCTGTGTCTTCGATAAGTTTTGCCTGCACCGCATAAGCAAGCATATTCTCGAGAATGGGTGCAGCCGTTTCCAAATTTTCTTCTATATCTTCCGGCGCAAACTCCCCAACGTGTAAAACGTCAATAAGGAGATTGGCGCTGTAATAGTAATCGTCTTCGCTGATAAGTCCGCGCTGCTTAGCAAAGTTCAGCAGGCGGTTGATTTCTGTGTTGATGTTCACTTATATCTTCCTTTCAGCCCTCTCCGATGGAGGCGACATAGTCGCGAGAGTCCAGTGGACTCCCCGGGCGGTGGCAGCCGCTAGGCTGACGGATGAGGCCGCTTATTTCTCATACCCATTGGGATGTTTCTGATGCCAGTTCCAGGCTGTACCAATAACCTGCTTTACATCAGTGTAACGCGGTTTCCAGCCCAAAATCTTTCTGGCCTTTTCACTAGAGGCGATGAGCTGGGCCGGGTCGCCGGCGCGGCGTGCCCCCATTTCCACTTTAATATCCTTGCCCGTGGCCTCTTTGGCGGCCTCTATCATTTCCTTGACAGAAAAGCCCTGGCCATTGCCAAGATTGAAGATATTGCTGTCGCCGCCCTTGCGCAGGTATTCCAGTAATCGCGCAGGCAGGTACCGTCCGGCGTGGCATAATCGTCACCAAACACCGTAATGTGGTCACGCTTGCCCAAGGGAACCTGCAAAATCAGCGGAATCAGATGGGTTTCCGGATGATGGTCCTCACCGATGGAACCATCGTCCAAGGCACCTGCGGCATTGAAATAACGCAGGGACACATAGCGGATGCCATCGGCCCGGCTTACCCACTTCATCATCTTTTCCATGGTCAGCTTGCTTTCCCCGTAAGTATTGGTAGGACAGGTTTCATCGTCCTCCATGATGGGGATTTTCTTCGGCTCACCATATACAGCTGCCGTGGAGGAGAACACAATCTTGTCCACATGATGGCGCACCATAGCCTCCAGGAGCATCTGCATCCCATAGACATTATTATTGAAGTATTTCAGCGGTTTTTCCATGCTTTCACCGACCAGCGAGTTGGCGGCAAAGTGAATAACAGCCTCAATCTTATTTTCCGTGAAGATTTTA
>NZ_CAJODG010000057.1 GCF_905233635.1 Selenomonas sp. AE3005
TCCCTCTAAGAAGATTATACCAAACAAAGGAGAGTCGCACCTTTGTTTTTCATTCCTATTTGTGCCGCCAGCGACAGCGGCGGAATGGAGTTTGTTATGGAATTAAGTGAACTGTGCTTCGAAGATAGAACAGCAGCTAAGCGTGATGCTGAAATTCGTAATGATTGGTCTGCAGCTTTAGGTTCTGGAAAAAGAATAGAAGATATATCTGCAGACATTGACTGGGCTTTTACGGACGAAGATATTAAGGAATTGGCATGGCTGCACAAAGAGTGTATACATCGAAAGAAAATCGAGTAGCTTCTAATAGAATGTAATTTGATTTCTGTAGCATTTGACCTTAAAGATGGAAGATACATCGAATACTTCTAAGAATAGTTGAGGGGGAATAATGTGTGATTATAAGCATAAATCGTGATGGTGTCTGCATGGGTGATGATGCCATGGAACACCGGAGAGAAATTACTATAGATGATAATGCAACAGCCCGTGATTTGCTGAATAAGTTGCTGGAAATTGACTATCTGCCGGATCTTACCGATGCCATTTGGTATACATGGAGCTCTGATGCCCGCTGCCTTATAGCATGGTCTTGCAAGAAGAAAAAAGTCATAGCTGAGGTGCGAGATAAACTACTTGAAAAAGATAATAGCAAGTCAGAGTATTACTTCCTTCATCTTTTGAAACAGGATTTGCAGCTCCTCAAGGAATATATAAAAGAAACACCTGGCATTTGGTATGACAAAGATTACTTTGGTGGTCGCTTATAAGTGGTGGTCGATGAATGGGAGAGTAGCAATTGGAAGAACTGTTAGCAATAAAGGTAAAACCACGAAATGGTGGAGATATAGATTATCAAGTATAAAAAGAAAAATGCCTGAGCACGTAAATCTCTACATGCTCAGGCATTTTTTAGAATCGCACAAAGCCCGAGTGTATGAAAAAATCTCTGTAAATTAACTTTCCCCGAAAATATAAGGTCTTCTATGATAAACTATAATCAAATCATAGGAGGCCTTTTATCATGGCAAGACCCCCTCTCATTCAAGGAATACTACGGGGCCTGCGGTCTGTCGGCCAATCATAGCTTGCAGGAAATCTATGAGCATTATATCTCCGACAGTTCCTTTCCTTATACAATGCAGCTGGAGGGCAGGCAGCAGGATATATCGGAATACTTGGCGGGCATTTATAACACGGTTATTCTGAAGGACGTAGTGGGAAGGCTTCACATTGCCGACGTAAAAATGCTGGAAAGCATTGTCAAATACCTGTTTGCCAACGTTGGCAGCCTGCTCTCTGTCAAGAAAATTGCTGACGCTATGACCAGTGCCGGGCGGAAAATCGACGGCAAGACCGTGGAACGCTACCTGAAAGGCTTGCAGGACAGTTGCCTAATCTATCCGGCAGAACGCTTTGACATCCGTGGCAAGGAACTTCTAAAGATAAACCCCAAATATTACGTGGTCGATGCAGCCATCCGTTACCTAAAGGTAGGCAGACACGGTCAGGATACGGGCCATATCTTGGAAAACACCGTATATCTGGAGCTCCTGCGCCGGGGCTACAAGGTATACGTGGGCTCCATGACCGGCGGCGAAGTAGACTTCGTGACCAAGGATGCCCAGGACCGTCTGGCCTATTATCAGGTGTCTGAGTCCACGCTTCAGCCAGAGGTGATGGAGCGTGAGCTGAAGCTGCTCCAGAAGATTAAGGATAACTACCCCAAGTATCTCCTGACACTTGATGAGGTCAATGCCACGGCTGACTACGATGGGATACAAAAGAAAAATGTTTTGAAGTGGCTGCTTGAGGGATAAATCTGTCAGAGTACATAATGGTCATTTCTCCTCTTAGCCAATTGTTGTAGAAGGCTGTCGTGGGCAACTCCTTCATCTTGCAGACAAACATGGGGCAGGGAATCTTGAGAATGCCTGCAGACAGGCACTGTCATTTTCATCCCACCCAAGTTACAAAGGAATTAAGAACCTGTTGGCAACGCAGAGGCCACAGGAATCGGATGTTCCAAGGCCACATGGCTTAACAAGAGGAGCTGCTTACTTTGCGAGGAGGAAGGACAATGACTGACCAGAGCACCATACCCCCAAACTTCTCATACTGGATGAATGGTTGCTGGAGCGTCCTACCGAAAATGAATGCCACGATATACCAGATCTCATCTACAAACGCCGTCGCCAATCCTCAACGATACAGCGGTTAGCCAGCCAATCCTGCTCTCAATGGGTGTGTAAAATCACTTGATAAATTTATGGAACTATTTCTATCTCGAGATGTTCTGCTTTTTTGCGATTACGCCAACGACGTTGTCTTCGCTCTTTTTTCTTAAATGCTCTGACCGGGCCCACATCGTATTCTATGTAATTTTCAAGAACTTCATTATAAAAATTCACTACAATTTCCCCACCAAAGAATGCATATTTGCTTTCCCATTATGCTACATGTTTTTCCATAAACATAACGATGTACTTCTTGAATATTGAGGTATCAAATCTGATACGATGGCAACATACTTTATTATCCCATGTTTGCCTAATATACAATTTGCTCGTACCAAGACCGAAATATGTGAAATGTATATCTAAATCTCCATACTTTTTGGTAGGAAAGAAGGATGCCAATTCATAAACCATCCATGAATAGTCCGCTAGTTTTAAGTCTGTTGTTAGTCTATCATCATCCCATGGAGTTCTCTCTAATGCAAATTCAGTTAAATCATCATCATAAGGAATAGGTTTTAGTTTTTCCATAGTCATGCCTCCACATAAGAAAAATCATTCACTGTCAAACATTTTTTGAAGTGTTGGGTTTTCTACTGTATCACGAGCAGTAAGAACGGCGTTATAGAAATTCACCACTTCTTCTAGTCCTCCGAATGCATACTCACCTCTCCAGTGATGAATGTGTTTTTTGATATATATGATAATATGCTTCAAAAATATATCTTTATTAAATTCATAAACAAAAGTTTTCCACTGGGTTTTCACTTGCATATAAGCAGTTCCCACATACATAAACTTAACATTAAGCTTACAATATGCTTTGGTCGGCAAACAGGATGATAGAGTATATGTCATCCTATCACGACCTTCGATAACAAGCATACTATCAAACAAATAATATTTATCCCACAAATTAAATGCTGAATGCTCTTCATCATAAGGAATAGCTTTTAATATTGGCTCATATTCCCCGAGTTGTTTTTCTGTCATGTGACATCACCACCAAATTTTCACTGACATTTTTGCAAAAGGTGCTTCAATGCCTCTTGTTTATCTTACTACCTTCATATCTTGTCTTTGCAGAAGTAAGTACTGCATTATAAAAATCTACCACATCTTCCGTGCCATCAAATATATACTCTTCACACAAATTTCTCATGTTTTTTCGAAGAATTCTTATGATATATTCTTCAAATAAATCTGTATCAAATTGGAAAGAATGTATGCTTTTTTCAGTTTCTACTTCCATGTCGCTAGAAACCGTCCCACAATATTCAAACCTTATTTTCAGTTCTCCATATTCTTTAGTTGTCATCTCCGCCAAAAGAGTATACTGACACCAGTCATAGTCATTGAGAACAAGTTTTATATTAGATATGTCAATATAATGCTTCAAGTCGCTAGGAGATAGCTTTTTATCATATATGATTGGCTCCAGCTCTTCTTCATACCCTAATATTACTTTCTTAGCCGCTTTCTTCTTTGACACAATAGCACCCCCTTTGACGTATCCAAGATATTGTTAAAAACGCTGCTGCATATCAATTGCTTGATGCAGCAGCGTTTGTTTTTATAATAGGGTGGACAAGCTGCCAGCCTGCGAGACAGCCACGACATGGATGATGCCTAAAACTCCTGTTGCAGGATTTCACTGGGGCTGCTAATCATATACCGCAGCAGCCCCTCTTTGAACGTTGAGCCTTGAGCTTTATATGGAAAGAACGTTAAGCGTTAAGCTGTACCCTTTGAACGGTAACCTTTAAGCTTTTCCGAAATTTAAGAGCACTTAGCTCTTTTCCATATCTTCACATGCTTTTTCCGCAAGCATGAAGCGTCATCCAATCACCATAGCATTACTATGGTTTTAGCTGATTCGGCAGCTTATCCAGAACCTTTGGATAGTGCCCTACTTGACCTCAGTCAAGTCGAGCTCTATGGTTGTCAAGGCATTTTGCTCGGAAAGTATGGCGTCGGACTCTGTACGGAAAGCCTCAATCTCATTCTCCAATGCCTTGATTTTGTCTGCAATCTTCAGTGGGTCGATGATACGTGGGTCTTTTTGCTCATGAAGCATCTTGGAGGTTGCTTCTATCAAAGACTTCGCCGTGGCATCCGTCTCCTCAGCTTCCCGCTTCTTTCCGGCAAGGGTGCGAACGTATTGGCTGACCTCTTCATCAACCCGCTCCTGCATATCGTCAAAATCACGTTGGGCTGCACCATAGTCGTTCTTCATCTTCGATAACAGCTTGGCCTTGAAGCCAGGTTTGCCAGCTCTGCCATAGACCGTGTCAACAAGCTCAATAATCTCAGCTACGGTCAATGCCTGACCTGCAATATCCACCTTGCGGAGTTCTGTTCCAGGCGTAACTCCTGCATTGCTTCGGATAACAGCAGCCTTGATTTTCGTATAGTTGGAGATGAGTGCTGTAATGCGGTCATAGTGAGCCTGGATGTCACGCTGGATATCCTTAACCGCTATTCCGCTGACCACGTCCTCCTGCCCTCGGGCAACCCGAACCCACAGGATTTCTTTATCAGACAGTTCCCTCTCAATGCGTGCCTTAGTCGTCTTTAACATGGCCAATGCCCGGTGTACACTGTATTTCATGATGATACGCCTCCCTCATCTTCCAAATCTGTCTTGCCTGTTTTCTACAATACACAGTCTACAACAGGCTGCTCACCTAAAGGTTGCCTGTCAGGCAACCTTCAAAAATTTTTCTAGTCCTTGGTTTTTCGCCAGTTTGTCAGAGTTTTATGGCCACGCAAATCAAGCTGGTTGTTGATTCTATCAATGTTGTAGACGCCTTTTTTGATATAGAACTCAACAATCAGGTCGCTCTCGCTGCTGTGGGATATGGAATACCCAGCCCTACGCAACAGGTCTGTGGTTTCCTTCAAATCCAGATGCAGGGCAATTGCAAAGGCCAGAGCCGTCTCTTTTGTAGGATGGTACTCCTTATCCGACTTGATTTTGGAGAAGTGTGTTTTTGTTATCCCAGCTTTGGTATATATTTCTGAAGCCTTGCGACCCTTTGCCTCAATAAGCTCCAACAGCTTCTCCGAAAAGGTAACCTCCAGACTTTTTAACAGAAACTCCAATGCCCATTTTGCTCCGCCTGCACTTGGGCCGGCAGCATGCTGCACGTCGATACCAAAGAAATCCCTGAGTTTTATTCCCTCAGGGCGTAGATGCTTCCGAATATATATGTCCAGTTCCCGACTTAGCAAATCGTTTTCTCTAACCATCCTGCTCAACCCTTACCTCTTACTACCGAAAGCCTGCTTCCTCTTACTCTTAAGAACTCTATTCGCTATCACACAAAAATATCCTCTTAGCAAGAAACATCTTTCGTCAGCCAAAAGCATTGACAATTCAATGTGAGTGCGATAAATTTTACCCATGAAAACAAAAATTCAAACCACCATCATAGAACAGAATAAGTCATATCTCGATACCCTCCGAGCTATCGAGGACAACCTGCTTACCACCTATGGCTGCCTGTTGCCCTCTGGGGAAGTTACAGTCACCCTTATCCTGCCGTGGACCAAAGAGGGTGTTCTTGGCGAACTCAAGCGGCAGGGGAAGATTCTGACGTGGAAGTTGGATAAGGAATATGAGGACGGCAACAATCGCCGCTACCTTATCACGCTGGATGCAGACAAGATATGAATACGGCAAAAGGCCCCGGCATACACGGATTTATGTATGCTGGGGCTTTTGCTGTCTACTGATGGCAGTGCTGCTCCGTGACAGTTTCCTTACACGCTAAGAAACCGGTGGTTTACGGCCCTTAGTGCGGCTTAGCATAGGCTGGATTAGCTTTGCGCACCCCATAGAATTTTTGCAGATATAGGAATGCCTCTCTAACCATAGGCGGCATATCCACGTGGGCGATGAAATTCTTGCCTTTGGGGCCATAGCCGTCAGGAGTATCCTGTAGCCGCTGTGCATCGCCCATAAGCAATTCCACATATCGGTCCATATCCCACATGCCTGCTGGAACGCCTTCATAGGCCAGGCCCTTTTCGTTGCCTGTTACCTTCACCTTGTAGGCAGCGTAGTTTACCACCAGCCCCGCACCTGCATGATGCCGCCAGCCAGCTTCCATGCGTCTTTGCATAGTGGCATCCTGTACCATCAGCACGCTGTCATGGGGAAGTTTTTCCCTTTCCAACAGAGAAATCAAGAATGTGATGTTATTGCCGCAGTTAGTGGATTCCTTCTCCAAGTAATCTGCCGCCAGACCATGCTTCTCTTGGAGGTACTCATTGAAAAGCTCCGCCTCACAAGCGTCAGAAGGAACTTTCCTGCCCAAACAGGCCGCCATTTTCCTCTGCAATGTCTCCGTTGTATGCCCTGCTCCACCTACTATTATGTATTTTTCGGCCAGCTGTTTTTTCATAATCTCCGCAAAGACTTCACCGCCAGCCAGTATACTGCCGCCAAAAAGCACGGCCACATCTACCCGTGGAATATGGTACTTATCCTCTAAGGCTGCTGTAGTCAGTTTATCGATATCCCTCGGCCCGCAGAAATTGCCCAAAATATTGACAGCCTCTGCAATTTTTGCCATTTCTTCTTGCCCCATAACGCTCCGTCCTTTACACTACTTCAGCAGCCTGGCAAAGGCCCTGGCAGTCCTAAGCTCCGGTTCCTTAAAATGGCCGCCCTTATTCCACTCCAGCGTGCAGTCGATGCCATGTTCCTTTAGCCATGCATATCCGTCCCTAATGCAGTCCCCGACTTTGGCCATAACAGCATTCTTGGTCATCTCTTCCTTATCTCCAAGGCTGAGATATACGTTTGGGCATTGAATCGTATTGTCCTTCATGTAGTCAACAAATCCCGGAAACCAGATGGATGGTGAAGCTGCTGCGATGCCCACGAATTTATCGGTTTGGTAAGCTGCCCAAAGGGAAAACAGAGCCGCCAGGGAATAGCCGCCTAGACAATAAACCTTGTCCTCATCCTGACACAACTCCAATATCTTAGTCAGCGTTTCCCTCGCACCGTTGCCGAAATCATCTTTTCCAAAAACCGCAGGTGCCGGCCAAGGGGATAAATCTTGATTCCAGTCATCCACCTTGACCGCCAGAAGGCGAAATTCTTTGTTTGCCAGCCTTCGAATTTCGGCCACTTCTGCCTCAAGTCCTGCCAAATCATGGTCACCAACCGGCTGGACCAGAACAACATCAGCCTGAAGATTACCATACTCGTATATACACATCATGAATCTCCTAGAATTTCGTGGCGAAAACACCAAATAACGGTGTTTCTCCATACAGCAGCCGTTCCTTTTCGTCCCAAAGCCTTTCCGTCAGGTCAAATTCTGCGTGTACTTCGCCAAAGCCCATGCTGCGAAGCAGTTCCACATCCCAATAGGGACGCTTCGTGCCGCTTAGAGGCAGCTGCAGCGGGTCGAGGGGTTCCGTAACCTCATCAGCAGTCTCCAGAGCATCGCCATACTGACTCAGGCATTCCTGCCGCCTGTTCTCTGCCCGCCTAGCCATCTCCTCATCATACAGGGGCATATTCCAATTGGCGTCAAACAGCAATAAGCGGCCCCCTGGTCGTAGCAATTTCTGGCATTCTTCGTAGACCTGCCAGGGATGGGACAAAGTCCAGGTAACATTGCGGCTCACGATAACATCAAAGGAGCTTGCGGCAAAATCCAAATGGTTGATATCCATTTGCTGCAAGTCTACACTTACCCCGGTCAAGCCAATCAGCTGTCGTGCCTGAGCCAACATGCCCTCAGCACAGTCTACAGCCGTCACTTCCAGCCCCATTTTGGCCAGGATGATAGAGAAAAAGGCCGGACCACAGCCTAGGTCCAGCACCCTATGAGTGTCAGCGGGCATCTTTTCCCGCAAAAGCTTCTGCCATGCCTCCACACGAAAACTGGCCAGTTCATCCTGTATGATATTGCCATAATTCTCCGCGTCCTGAGACCAATAACGGGCCATACTTTCTATGTCCATTTTCGTCACCCATATCCTTACAAATCTGCACTTATCCTTGAGTTATCAATAGTTAAACAATCCATCTCGGTATTACATCCGAGTAAAATTATTTTAACTCCGGCAGCCTTTGCTTCTTCCAATGCTTCACCAAAGGCTGGATGTGTTTCGATATTAGCCCGTACTTCCTTTACTTGGGGCATCTGGATGACAAAGGCTAATCCACACCAGAAACCTTCCTGCCGTGCCCTGATTAACTCACGAATGTGCTTTACGCCCCGTTCTGTAGGAGCGTCAGGAAAATAGCCAATGCCATCCTTTTCCAAAGTACAACCTTTAACTTCCAGCAGGTATTTCTTCCCCTGTCGCTCCATATAGAAATCAATACGGGAATCCCCATATTTGTACTCCGGCTTGACGTAGTCAAAGTTTTGCCCTGCCAGCCATTCCTGCACAATTTTGTTGGGTGCTTGACTATCGATATTGACAAGCCCCAGCCCTGTCTTTTCCACCGCAATCAAATCATAGCGTGTCTTGCGATTGGGGTTATCGGCCTCGGATAAGATTACCTTCACACCGGGCAGAAGCAGTTCCCGGCATCGACCCGTGTTCTTCACATGAACCGTTTCGACGCTTCCATCCACCTCGACTTTAGCCACAAAGCGATTAGGACGTTCAAGAAATTTAGCTTCTTTTGTCTTTGGATATTTCATCAACACCATCTTTCCAGCCGCCTAATGCCATCAATTCCTTTTCTGTAGTTTCACCGGGCCTATGGTAATTAGGAGCACCAATCAAAAATCCTTCATATGAGCCGCCATAACAGCTGGCAGGGGTTCAACATCACCATGGCATTCAACGACATAATCTGCCGCTGCCCATTGCAAAGACTGAGCCATTTCCTTATGCAGGCCCAGCTGTTTTCTGTTGCCAGACTTGGTAAAAATCACAGGCTCTGATAAATAACGTTCTACAAATTCCTCTGTGGCTCCATAAGCCATCAATGTAGTACGGACAGCCTTTTTTACCTCGTTGACAAAATCCTTATAGGTTGCCGCCCTTGCGGCAATAATTACTGCTGGTGCATGGGAAACATTATTGGTCAACAGCACCGAATTACGGATTACCTTAAATCCTGGGATTTTGTTGGCATCCGTATACTGGGAATGATTTTGGTCAAAGGGGTGAATATTGGCATGCCAGGCAAAAAAGTCATTGAGGCTGCCTGCATTTTCATTTTGGGCCTGAATGGCCTCCAAATCCGCTATCTCCACGTATTTATTTATCTTAGCCTGCAAGGCCGCTGTGCATTGTATAAGCATTCCGTATTTTCCCTCCGAATCCAATCATCCAAAAATGCCATTTGTTCCTCCGTATGAAACCAATGCTCTCCATTTTCCATAACCGTCAGCCCTGCATGATACTTTTCTGCAAAATCCTTCATCGTTGCCAGCGATGTCAGCTGGTCTTTTTCGCCGTACAGAATCTGCGTCGGCACATTCCATTTGATGGGATGGCTTCTGACGTAGTTCAGATATTCCCAGGATAAATCCTCGCCAAATTCGGTATATATTATTCCCTGGGCTTCCAGTTCCGCCTCCGTCACATTAGCCCATTTCATCATGTCCACAATCAGCTTTTCCATATCCACGATGGGCGAAATAAAATAGGCCTTCTGGATAAGCCCGTCTATTTCCGCATTCATGCTGAAAAATGCCCCTATGCTGTTGGCAATCAGGCAAATGTCTTCATACTTTCTCGCCAGTTCATCCACTGCTGACCGAATTTCCTGCCCCGTTTCCCAGGGTGAAAAGGTCTGGTAATCCAGTCCGATTACTTCATCCCCGGGGAACAGCGGCTTGTAGTGCTCGCTTTCCTCAGCACTTCCACCTTTGCCATGTACGTACAATATCTGCATTTTCTCTCTCCACTATCAATCAATGCCGTTTCTTCGGCTGGGACAAGGCGAAGCTCGCATCAATTCTTCGCTGAAGCTCATCCATCGGTACACTTCCGTCCAAACATATCGTATACCAGTATTTCCGATTCATGTGCCAGCCGGGAAAATACCGCTTCCCATCCACTAAGGAAGCCACTTGCTCTGCCGTGCCGTGCAAATCCATAATGCGAATAGGCAGGCTGCCACCAAGCCCAATCTTACTAGGATGTACCTTCATAAATACCGCATACCACTTCTTCGTGAGCTGGGAACGGATAACTGCCGCATCCATATCCTTCCACGGATATTCGATTTCGTCACCATAAGTTTCCTGCACATAACGCAGGAGCTCTTCCACATATCCTCCATGAAAGCTACCATGCTCACCACACGCCTCGCCTATACGGTCAAGCACTGCCTGATAAGCGGCCCGGACCTCTCCCACAAAGGCTCCCTTGGCATTTTCCACCAGATGCAGCACATAGGGCTCATCCGACTCCGTATCCATCAGCAGGGTTGACACAAGGCCCTTATTGCTGACCTTTACATGAAGCTTAAAACTTCCCGCTAGCAACTCATCTGCGTAGAAATAGACGTCTCCATCACGAATAAAACCAAACGGCTCCAATTTATTTGCCAGCAATTTCGGTATTTCTCCGACTGCCAGTTCATGCCATACATCTGTCTCTCTCATTGATATTTTTTCCTCAGTTGACGTTTCAGCCATTCCCTAAGAACCATGGCATGATTCTCCTGCTCATTCTTTGCCGCAAATACCAGCGTCAGATTCTGTGATTTCAGCAAGGTCTGGCATTTACCCACAAACTCCTCCGCAACTTTATTTCCATCCAGTTCTTCGATATAAGCCTGGGAAAACCCTTCGAAGGGCATTTCTCCCTGATGATAAAGCTTGCGTATTTCCGTACTGGGCGTGATTTCCTTGGCCCACTCGTCAAGATGAGCCGCTTCCTTTTTTATTCCTCTGGGCCAGAGCCTGTCCACCAGCACCCTGTAACCATCCTGTTCTTCATGGGGCTCATATATACGCTTTAATAATATTTCGTGAGTCATAATTCTTTACCTTCTTACATAGCGAGACCCTTCCTCGCCCATGATTCCACTGGGAACAAAGCCACATTTTGCCAAAACACGCTGCGAAGCTGTATTATCCTGCTCTGTTTCGGCCTCTACACGCAATACTCCAGCCTGCTTCAAAGCCCAATTCACAGCAGCTTTGACGGCTTCCGTAGCATAGCCCTGCCCTTGGAATTCATCGATGATACCATACCCTATTTCCGCGGAGCCATCTTCATTAAGCCCCTTGAAGGACAAATCTCCCACCTGCACTCCATCATGACGTGTTACCAGCCAAATGGCATACCACTCTCCCTGCTCGGGATGGGCCAGATAGCCATCCAGCATTTCTTGATAGGCTTTTCTAATCTCCTCGTCAGTCTGCCTCTCGATAATCTTTTCCATTTCCGATTGTGAGGTTATATATAATCGTAGCCGTTCCGTTTCTAATTCTATACGCTTCATAAATTATCCACCCGCTCCAACAAGTTGGTAAGCAAACTCTCCAGTTTAACCTTGAATTGCAGATTATCTTCATCTGAGCGTCTTAGCGGCCCTTTCAGATGATGCTTGCCTGATGCCCGGCGAGCCTTCTTGGCAAGGTGGCATTCCATCAGCAGCCTCTCAATGTTTTCGTTAGTATATTGCCAGCCATTCTGGTGCATCGGAAATGCTGCAGAAATGGCCTCTTTCAGGCCAGTAAGCCCATCCGAACAGAGAATAAGAATATCCCTTACGCCACGGTTCTTGAGGCTGTTCAGGA
>NZ_CAJODG010000058.1:0-3548 GCF_905233635.1 Selenomonas sp. AE3005
TTTTTTCTTGGCATGATTATGACCTCCGTTTTGTTCGGTTATTATATCATGCGCGCTTAATTTTTCAAACACTGGTCTGAATCCATGGGTCCATTATATTACCTCGTTATCGTCCAACTTCGTCTACGCTCTTTTCTTTATATAATACCACATTTATAACTGCTGCCATACACCACACTGCTCTCCCAATTTCATGTATACACACCTAAAACTGCCACAACAGCATAAAAAGGGACATGTGTCCTTGTTTTTCCTATCAGCGTTTTAATATAATTCTAATCGTAGTTTAGCGTGATTTTTATTGTTGTCTGAATGTCTAAAAAATATCACGCAATAGAAATTAACGCAATATTTATGTTTGGGGAGAGATTTTTATCATGAAGAAAACTATGGTTTCCGCATTAACCACAGCGCTGGTTGTCGGTGCTGCCAGCACGACTTTCGCTGCTGCAAATCCGTTCTCTGATGTTCCAGCTGACCATTGGGCTTATGACGCTGTAAGCCAGCTGGCTGCCGATGGTGTCATTGACGGCTATGGCGACAGCACCTTCAAGGGCAACCGCAACATCACCCGTTATGAAATGGCTCAGATGGTAGCCAAGGCTATGGCCAAGAACACTTCCGGTGCTGACAAGGCTCTGGTTGACAAACTGGCTGCTGAATTTGCTGCCGAACTCAACAATCTGGGCGTGCGCGTTGCCAAACTGGAACGCAATGCTGATATGGTTAAGTGGAACGGCATGGCTCGTTATGACTTTGAACGTTCAAACTATGAACATCATCCATTAAATGGGCTTAGTGCTAAGTATGCAAAAGATGATGTTACCAGCGGTAACACCATCACCTTCCGTCTGGAACCCACGGCAGAAGTAAATAAGAACTGGAAAGTAAAGGCTCGTTTGGACAGCACTATCAATATGAAAACCGATGGTCCTGGCTATGGCAGTGATAATGTAAAGCTCAAACGTATCTGGGCAGAAGGCAAATACGGCAACACCATGATACGCCTTGGTAAAATGCCTGTTACCATTGATATGGATATCATGTTCGATACCCAGTTCAGCGGCGCACAGGTGCAGTTCGGCAACAAGCTGAAGACCACCATCAATGCCGGCCGTTTCAACCTGACCAGCGGTAATGATTACTATAATTATGCAGTAAAAGTTGATGATACGGGAGCAACGACTGCTAACTATCAGGCTATCGGCTTCACGGGCTGGCTCGGCAAATTAAATGCCGGCCTCGGCTATCATCACCTGACCAGCCATGCCTTCACCAATCTGGTAGGCTATGGTGACAATGATGCCATGAACACTGTTACGGCAAAAGGCACTTACCACTTTGACAAGAACATCGCCTTCCAGGTGAACTACGGTAAAAACTTCAGCGCCGATAACTACAATGAATCCCGCAGCTTCGTGCTTGGCTACAAGGAATTTGAAAACTTCGATACCACCAATGCCGGCCAGTGGGGTATGGCTTTAGCTTACCGCTACATCGGCCAGAACGTCGGCCCGACTCCGACCTATACGCTGGATGCCGGCACCAAGGGCTGGGAACTCAGCTATCTGGCTAACGTAATGCCCCATACTTATCTGTGGCTCAAGGCTGTAAAGGGTAAGACCCTGATTGGCAACGACAACTACAACGAGCTGTTCGGCCGTATTGAATGGCAGTTCTAATTCTCTCGTGTTAAAGAAAAGAGGCAAAAGTATGTTTGCAAAACGCTCTTTAAAAACCATGGTATTGGCCGCGCTGACGGCTGCTATTACCTCTGGTACGGCCTTTGCCGGTGACCTCACAGTGTTTTCTACCTCCGACATCCACGGCAGCATTATTGGCTGGAACTATTTCACAGCCAAACCGGCTGATGTAGGTCTGGCTAAAATCAGCACTCTTATCAAGGAAGCTCGCAGCCAAAAAGGCCCGAATGATGCTATCCTCGTTGTGGACGGCGGCGATATCCTGCAGGGCACTCCGCTGGATACCTATATGGTGCAGCACCCGAAGGAATGGAAAACCCATCCGATGTTCGATGCCTTCAACACCATTGGCTATGATGCTATCGAACTGGGCAACCATGAATTCAACTTTGGCCTGGATTTTCTCAAAAAAGCCATCGGCAAGAACAAGAACGTACTGGCTGCCAACGTCATTGATGATAAGACGGGCAAAACCTGGAATGGCGTTCGCCCTTACCTGATGAAGACTGTTACCATCGACGGTGAAAAGGTCAAAGTCGGCATTATCGGCACCGATACACCGGCTATACCCAATTTTGAAGACCCCTCTCACTTTGCCGGTGTACACTTCGTCGACCAGGTGCCGGTATTCAAGCAGTGCATCAAGGAACTGCAGGCCAAAGGCGCTGATATCATCATCGGCATCACCCATTCCGGCGTGCCCCGTGATGACCGTGCCGGTTCTGAAAATCAGGTAGTTGACATCGCCAAAGCCTGCCCGGAACTGTCGCTGCTGATTTGCGCTCATAACCATGTGGTCATTGACAACAAATCCGGCATTGTCGGCCCGGACGGCACGAAATATCCCGATTCCGTCATCAACGGCGTCCCCGTGGTAGAAAGCGGCAAGGACGGCAAATTCCTGGGCAAGAGCGTCCTCACCATCAACAAGAAAAACGGCAAATGGCATGTGGACAAGGTTGCTACGCAGGCTATTTCCGTAAAGGGTGTTGCTGATGACCCGCAGATTGTCAATCAGGTAAAACCCTGGCATGACAAGACCTTGAAACATTTGCAGACTGTAATCGGCAAGGCTTCGGCTGAATTTGTCGGCGCAGAGTCCAACCATCAGGATTCCGCTATCGTGGACCTGGTAAATGAAGTACAGCGCCATTATGCCGGTACGCAGCTGTCTGCCTCTGCCTCCTTTAACACCAGCCAGAACATTGCCAAGGGTGACATCACCCTGCAGGAAATGTCCGGCCTGTACATCTATGAGAACTATCTCTACGGTATCGAAATCAACGGTGCTGAACTGCGCAAATACATGGAGCATGCCGCCCACTTCTATGGCAAGTCCCCGGACTACAACTATGACATGCTGCAGGGCGTAGATTACACCATTGATATGACGAAACCTGAAGGTCAGCGTATCGTAAAGCTCCAGTATCAGGGCAAAGATGTCAAGGATACTGATAAATTCACCATGGCTATCAACGACTACCGCATGAACGGCGGCAGCGGCTACATGGAAGCTATGGGCTACACCAACGGCAAAAAGCCGAAGATTGTCTTTGATTCCATGCGCAAATACGGCGACGATGGCCAGATGCGCAACCTCATGATTCGCTATGTCCAGGAAAAAGGCACGATTACACCGAAATGTGACCATAACTGGAACGTAATCAAATAAATACCATCATATATAAAAAACCAGTCCCTCTGTGGACTGGTTTTTTGCATTGAAAATACCATTTGCAGTTTGGTGGTTAGTGCCTGCTTTATTTTATTTGTTACAGCTCAGCCGGGTGGAGGTGGTAATACTTTTCGCTGTTGCACTAAATGTCCCACTAGCAAACGACAGTA
>NZ_CAJODG010000058.1:3591-15333 GCF_905233635.1 Selenomonas sp. AE3005
TCCTCACTGCGTTCGGACAGTCGTTCCACTGCGAAAAGCATCACCACCTCCGCCCTAAGCGACGTCCATGTAAAATGATTTTTCGCAGTGACAGGTAACAAGCACATCGATGTTCTTGTAACGGGAGAACGGGTTCGTAGCAATTGTAAACACCGTAGCTGGGGGCAGAAAAATTACTCCCCCGTGACCCCCGTACACGTATTATCGGGATACTTTTTAGCACGAACTAACCGTCAAACTGCAATTTATCTATGTAAAATATATAGCTGCATTTGGCACGTCCTCTTAGTTTTCTGTGCAAAAAAAGCGGCGTGCCTATATAATAATAACAGATACATCGCTAAGGAGGCCGCACAATGAGATTTTTTCACCTATCAGATTTGCATATTGGTTTAAAACTCGTAAACCATGACCTGAAAGAGGACCAGACCTTCATTCTCCGGCAAATCGCAGACCAGGCAGCCCAGCGCCAGCCGGACGCCGTAGTTATCGCCGGCGATATTTATGATAAAGCTATTCCTGCCGCCGAGGCTGTAGCACTATTTGACGAATTTATTACGCAGCTGCGCAACGCCCTGCCCCAAGGGGAAATCATGCTCATATCAGGCAACCATGACAGTGCCCAGCGCGTAGACCTGTTCCGTCAGGTACTGGCCCGCCACAAAATTCACCTTATCGGCCTGCCGCCCCGGCGCCCGGAAGAATACATCACCCAGGTCACCCTCACCGATTCATTTGGCCCCGTCAATTTCTACCTGCTGCCCTTTGTCAAACCCTCCATGGTTAAAGAAATCACCGGCACTGACGCTAAAGGCAACAATCTCTCTTATGACGAGGCCGTACACGCCCTGCTGTCACGGGAAAACATCGATACTGACCAGCGCAACGTCCTCGTCAGTCACCAGTTTTATCTCTCCACGGCCGGCCAGGACATCGTCCGCAGCGACTCCGAAAGCATAACCGTGGGCAATATTGACTCCGTAAACGGCGATATTCTGGAACTGTTTGACTATGCAGCGCTGGGACATATACATAAGCCCCAGCGACTCAACGGTCAGGATTGTTACCGCTATTGCGGCACGCCCCTGGCCTGCTCCATCAGTGAGGCCGGACAGGAAAAAGGCATTATCGAAGTGGAACTGGGCGCTAAGGGCGAAGTAAACACCACGGTTCTGCCCCTCACGCCCCTGCATGCCGTACGCAAAATTCAGGATACCCTGGAAAATGTGCTGACCTCCCCCTCCACAGATTATGTCAGCATCACTCTGACAGACGAAGATGATTTAGACATCTTTGATATGCATGACCGGTTGAGCGCAGCTTTTCCCAACCTGCTGGAAATCCGGCGTGCCGTCAAACAGAAAGTGAATTATGAGGGCGCTGACATACCGCAGGAGCAGCTTTCACCCTTTGAGCTATGTAAGACCTTCCTCGGGGAGTTGGAGGACGCTGACGAGGCTCTCCTTGCCGATATCATCAATACGGTACAAGACAAGCGCACGGAGGCATGACCATGAAACCACGCAAACTTACGCTGCAGGCCTTTGGCTCCTACGGCCAGAAAACTGACATTGACTTTTCCCTGCCCCAGCAGAATTTATTTCTGATTACCGGCGACACCGGCGCAGGAAAAACTACCATTTTCGACGCTCTGGTCTTTGCCCTTTATGGCGAAAACAGCTCCAATACCAACAAAAAAGCCAGCACCGACATGCAAAGCCAATACATTGGCCGCGATGTAACCCCCTTTGTGGAACTCACTTTCAGTGAACAGGAAGATGGGCAAGACCGCTGCTATACAGTGCGCCGCGTCCCCCATCATTTTCGCAAGCGGCTGCGCGGACAGGGAGATGATATCGAAACCAAGGAAGAGCTCACCCTGACCCTGCCGGACGACAGCAATTTCAACGGCAAAATCGGCGAAATAAATGCCAAATTACAGGACATCGTCGGCCTTACCAAGGAACAGTTCATGCAGGTGGGCATGATTGCCCAGGGCGAATTTATGGAGCTTTTACGGCTGGAATCCACCAAGAAAAAAGAAATTTTCCGCCGCCTGTTCGCCACGGAAATCTTTGACCGGATTGTAAATGAGTTGAAAAACCGCAATGCTGCCATGCAGGAGGAAAGAAAAAACCTGCTGCAGCGCTGTCAGGGCGTGGTGGAAAATCTTTCCCTGCCAGCGGAAGGCCATGAGGAACTGCAAGCCTTAAAAAACAGGATTCAGCAGGCCAAAAACATCAGCATTGTCGATATCGAAGAGCTGATTGACCAGCTGACGCCCTTCTGTGACGAACTGCAGGCGCAGGCGGCTTCTATCCAGACCGCCTATACCGCCGCCACCGGACAGCGCGATAAATACAACAAAGAATACCATGACGCCCAGATACTCAGCACCGCATACCAGGAACTTGATAATATCATAGCGCAGGAGACTAACCTTGCCGGCCGGCAGGAAAGCATGAAGCAAAAAGCCCGGCTGGGCCGGACCATTGACAGCGCCTACAAAATAGCAGCGCATCATCAGCGCTGGCAGGATAAGTTAAACGGCCTCAATCGGCTCCTTGCCCAGCAAAAACAGCAGACAGCAGCCCTGCCCGGCCTGCAGACAGCCGAAAAAAATGCCAAACAGGAACTGGAACAGCAAAAGACCATCCAGCAGGCGGCCCTGCAGGACTACAGCGCCGTGGAAACCAAGGTCAGAGCAGCCTTGCAGGTACTGAGCCAGTTAAACACCCTGCAAGAACAGGCAGAAGTTTTACAAAAACAGGTACAGAGTGCCAAGGCACTTCTTACCGCCGCCCAAGAGCAGGAAACGGCCTTTGCCCGGCAGATAGCCGACTGGCAAAAACGCCAGCAGGAATTAGCCAGTGCCGGACAGGACTTGGAAAAATGCCGCAATCAGGCTGAACGCCTGCAAAACTGGCAAGCCGAAATGCTGCGTCTGACCGCCCTGCAGCAGGATACCGCCAAAGCAGAGGCAGAGGCCCATGCGGCCCAGCAGGCCTATAAACAGGCTCAGGCACAGCACGCTCAGGCGCAGGAAAATTATAATGTCCAGCAAAAAATTTTCCTTGATGCGCAGGCCGGAATACTGGCAGAAACCCTGCAGGCAGGAATTCCCTGCCCTGTATGCGGCTCTACCGACCATCCCGCCCCCCATAGATTAGCCGAAGATACCAAACCCTTGGAACGTCATGAACTGCAGCTGCTGAGCAAAAAAGCCGCCGCGCTGAACCAGCAGCAAAACCAGCTGGCCGAACAAGCCGGAAAAGCCAGCACCACCTTTAAAAACTGTCAGCAGCAGTTCACCGAGGGACTGCAGCATCTGGCACAAAGCCTGCGCGAATTCGTTTCCCTGCCCGGGCAGCCGCAATTAGCCGACATAAAGCCCCATCTCAGCAAATGGCAGACCGTACTGCAAAAAAGGCAGGCAGAGCTGGAAGCACAGGCACAGGAACTAAAAGAAATCAACCGGCAGCTTGACGAAAGCGGCAGTAAGACCGCAAAGCTGAAAGAAGCCGTTGCTGCGGCTGACCAGAAATACCATCAGGCCGATAGCCGTCTCAAAGATTTGCAGGGCCAGCAAAAGACCCTGACGGCACAAATTACCTACGAAAACGAAGCCGCCGCCCGTAAAGAATCAGCCGTTGCCCAAGCGAAATTTGCCGCTGCCCAAAACAGCACCCGGCAGGCTGAAAAGAGCACTGCGGCTGCCACTGCCGCCCGGCAGCAGGCAGAAACCCTGCTAAAGGATGCAGCGGACAAAATCCCGGCCTTGACCGCTGAAACGGAGTCTGCCCAAAAAGACTATCAGGATATATGCGCGGAACTGAACATGACCGCAAAAATCTGGCAGCCCTTAGTACATGATTACACCGCCGCTGACAGCGATAAATTGCTGCAGGAGGTACAAAACTACAAGGATATGGCAAACAATCTGCAAGGGCGGAAACAGGCGCAAATAACGGCCATCGCTGACCGTCCGCGCCCTGATATGGAAACGCTGAAAGCCAAACAGGAACAGGCTCATGCAGACTGGCAGGCACTGTCACAAAAATTACAGTCCTGCCAGCAAATGCTCGCCAGCAACCAAAAAGTAGCCGACGTCCTGCAAAAATCCCTTGCGGCGCGAGCCGACAAACTTGAACTTGCCAACCGTCTGGATAATCTGTACAGCCGCCTGTCCGGCAAAGTATCAGGCTATCGTATGGATATTGAAACCTTTGTCCAGCGCCACTATCTGACCCGGATTCTCGCCGCTGCCAACCGGCGCTTTTCCGAAATGTCCGCCGGTCAGTTTGAACTGCGGCTCATCCCGATTGACGATGCCGGTCAGGGGCGGAACCGCGGCCTTGACCTGATGGTCTACTCCACCGTCACCGGCAAGACCCGTGACATCAAGACCCTCTCCGGCGGTGAATCCTTTATGGCAGCCCTTTCTCTGGCTCTTGGTCTGTCCGACCAGATTCAGGTGAGCACAGCTGCCATCAATCTCGACATTATGTTCATTGACGAAGGTTTTGGCTCCCTTGATGAACACTCCCGCAGCCAGGCCATCAAAGTCCTCAAACGCCTTTCCAGCGGCGACAAGCTGATTGGCATTATCTCCCATGTAACCGAATTAAAACAGGAAATAGACAACCAGCTCATCGTGCGCAAAGACGATAAAGGCAGTCATGCCGTATGGCAAATAAGCTAAGACAACGCCCCTGTAAGCAGCAGCTTACAGGGGCGTTGTTTCACGTGCAACATTTATATCTTAGAACCAAAATTCCACACGGCCGAATAATTTTTCCGCCTTAAGGTCATTTTCCAGCTGTTTGCCCCGGAAGTAAATGGCTTTCGCCTGTACGTTGGGCAGAATTGTATATTGCGCGCCTATTTCAATACCTTTGGTATTAAAGAATGCACCATCACACGTGGGGTCAATTGAAGTATTACCTCCCTGATAGCGGTAGGACGCATAAGCTCCCCATGAACCCTGCTGCTGTTTTTTGGCGCCTTTATAGTCAAGATGTACCAAATAGGAGCGGTTATATTTATCAGCCTCTGTGTTGCGCATGTACGCTCCCGTTAGGGCAATATTCTTATCAAAGCGGTACGTGGCCGCAATTTCCCATATATGGGCATTATCCTTATCACCGTTATCATTATAGAAGGTATCCTTAAACATACCGTTCTTAAAGTGATAGTAGGCCCCGGTCATTGACAATTTCCCCGGTTTATATGTCACAGCCAGACTTTGGAAATCCACTGCGTCCGCTGGTGTTTTCCGCTTTGTGGCCCGCTTAAGGGCATCATCATAGCGCATATCACCTGTACTTATACGGCCTGCCCTGGCCTGCAGCTTTACTTTGCTGCCGTAGTTTACCTCCACACCACTAAGCTGGGTGAAAAACATCAGATTTTTATTGTAACTTGTCCCCGAAGGGATACGTCCCAGCTTTACATTGAAGTCCTTGTAATTCCCCTGGGCCCACAAACGTTTCAAACTGACCTCATCCGTCGTGTCATTTTTTAAATCGACCTTGGCGTCCAAACGGGCATGAACATTCCAGTTTTTATTTATCTCTGCCCTGGGTTCCAACCGCAGCAGCACTTCGTTGGTATTAGATGAATCCGTATCGCCTTTCGCATTTTCCGTACGCTGACTGTAAAAGGTATAGCGTGCCTCCCCACTCCACTTTACCACATCTGCATTTCGCTCCAAATTAGCTACACGGACACCCAAATTATTAAGCTCAGCAGCAAACTCCGCTGCCAGTTTATCAATCAGCGCCTTGTCAGCTGTACTGCCCTTCTTTTCATTGGCCATGGCCTTAGCTGTCATCTGTGCCATTTCATAGCGTGTAATATTACTCTGCCCACGGTAACTGCCATCACCATAGCCTTCAATAATTCCATCTGCCGCCAAAGCAGCTACCGCGTCGTATGCCCAATGGTCAGCCGGCACATCGGCAAAGGGATTAGCGGCGGCACTGACACTGGCGGCTCCTCCGGCAATAAGGCAGGTCGACAGCAGAGACACAATAGTTTTTTTCATAATCCTACACTCCTCTTTATCCTAAAATATCTGTTACACCAGTACTGCCATGACAAAGGACGTAACCAGGGCCACCAGCATGGGAATAGCTGTCCTTTTTACGACATCAACCGGTGATACATCGGCCACACCAGCCACAGCTACCACCGCTGCCGTTATCGGAGACGCACTGCGGGCAATGCTGGACGCCATCTGCATTGGGGTTATCATCGCGGCCGGCAGCATGGACAATTTGGCAGCAATATCAGGCACCAATGCCCCAAACGAATAGAACGGCGCGTTGCCTGAGCCCATAATGACTGCAGATACAGCCACGATAAGCACCATTACCAAGGTAATAGCAGCTGCCCCGAAACCGGAACTCTGTGCCCCACTGATAATCATGTCCACGGCACCGATTTTCGTCAGACCAAAAGCAAAGGTTTCACCAGCCACAATCAGCGTTATAACGGTAGCAAAAATCCTCCCCATACCATCGAAGAACACTTTAATGCTGTCAAATACCGTTTTTACATCACGGGTACGCACAAGTTCAAACGACATAGCCAAAGCTATACTGATTATCATAGCCGTCACTACCGGCATCTTAATCGTAGAGACGAACAGTTTGCTGAATACCAGCACCAGACCGATAGGCACCAGGGGCAGAATCGCATAAATAGCCGGTGGCATATTATCGTCTTTTTCCTGTGCAATATATTCCATAGACTTGGCCTCTACGCCAGCGCGGCGGTCAAACCAACGCTGTACGAGGAAGTGCGATATTGCTATTGCCACAATCGTAACCACAGCAATGGGAATCTGTTCACCGACAAAATAATCAGCAACATCCAGACCAGCGGTTTTAGCTGCAAACACGGCAGTACCAGAGGCTGGCCCCAGGTCCAGACAGGGAGCCGTGGCAATAACAGCCGCTGCCGACAGACGGCTGACGCCCAGACTGGTCAATACAGGAAATAAAGTGGCCATCAACAGCACGCACAGACCGGCGGCGCTGGGAATAACGATATTCAGCAGCTGTCCCACCACATAACTGGCTGCCAACAGCAGATACGGAGATTTCATCATACTGAGCGGCTTGGCCGACAAATATACCAGCACACGGCTTGCACCGATATGTTCCATATACTTGGCAAAGCCGCCCACAGCCATAATCAACAGGCCAATACCGGCCGCCCGTGAGCTGAATGTGTCTTCGATAAACTTAAAGATATCAAACCAGACCATACCCGTTGATTTCTTGCCTTCCAGCAGGGGATATCCCAGCAGAATAGTCATGGCCATCAAAAATATACCACCGGCAAAAAGCACCGTCTGGGCATTCTTTTTGTGCAGAATCATGTAGGCCACAATCACAGTTGTTATCAGGGCCAGGGCCATCGCTAACATAAACTCTCCTCCTCTTTTACTTTATACAGATAATATGCTGTATAATACGGCATAACAGCTCATAACGGGGAATGATGGTATCTATTTCCAAATACTCATTTTCACTATGAGCACCGCCGCCCACCGGCCCCAGGCCGTCGATGGTCGGCGTGCCGGCAGCAGCGGCAAAACTGCCATCTGAACCACCGCCGCTGGCCATCCAGCCAAATTCCACACCGATTTCCTGACCGATATCGTCAATACTGCGGCAAAGTGCCATAGTTTTTTCCGTGGGGAGCATCGGCGGTCTGGTGATGCCGCCCTCCACCTCAGCCAGCGTTCCCTCCACATGTGGATGGGCTTGCAGGCTTCTCATCAGCCCTGCCACGCGCTCGCTTTCTGCAGCGTCATAGTAGCGCACATCCACCGCAGCTCCGGCTTGTCCTGGTACAGCACTGATACCCGTGCCGCCCCACACCTTCCCCACATTTACAGTTGTTTCCTTGCTGAGATCCGTGGCCGCCTGCAGGGCAATAATCCAATGTGCCAGCTCCTCAACAGCATTTCGCCCCGTTTGGTAGTCCACACCAGCATGTGCCGCTACGCCTTTAATATTTATATGATACCGGGCTATCCCTTTGCGCTTATAAACCAGATTTCCATTAGCCCGGCCGGCCTCCAAGGCCAGCACATAACGGCTCTTTCTGGCTAAATTCGTAGAATAAGCCGCCGAATACCGCGAGCTTATCCCTTCATGGTCACTGTTCAGAAACACACATACGGCAGCATCAGCCAGCGCCCCTCTTTCCTGCAGGTTGGCCAACGCATAAAAACCACTTAACAGGCCAGCCTTGCAGTCAATAACACCTGGCCCATAGGCGCGGTTTCCCTCTATTCTAAAGGGACGTTTAGCCGCGGTTCCCAACGGAAAAACCGTATCCATGTGCGCCAGCAGCAGTACATCGTATTTTTCTGCCTCCCTGTTGACAATCCGCAGGCAAGGCCCGATAGACGGTGCCAGGCTGACCTCTTCCACCAGCCAGCCCAGGGATTTATACTTATCCTTCATAAAAGCAGCAATTTTGCCAGCGCCCTCCGGTTCCGAGGATACGCTGTCAATATTGACCAGCCTGGCCAGCTCGTCCAGAAAACGCTGTTTATCCAGCTCCATAATTAACTACCTCCTGTAAAATTTTAGCTTATGCAATTCTATGCCATAGCCACGACTTTATCATAAAGGCTTTGATATTAAATGTAAAATTCGCAATTCTTCTAATTTTATTAGCCAATCTAATTGGACAAAATCTGACAAAACAGTATATAATGAGTGCGAACTTGAAAAAAAGCAGAAAGGTGATACGTCATGCTCTTGCGGCAAATACAATATTTTATGGCAGTAGCAGAATCACATCATTTTACCAAAGCTGCCAAACAACTCTTTGTCTCCCAATCAGCACTATCTCAGCAAATAAACAAGCTGGAGGACGATTTAGGCGTAAAACTGCTCGACCGTATTTCGCATCCCATTACCCTGACACCTGCCGGCGAGGAATTTTACCGCTGCGCCAAAAAGATTATTTCCGATATAAACCATCTCGAGCTGCAAATGCAGCACTACGCTCATGACAATCAAGGCACGCTGCACCTTGGTGTAATTACTGGTCTGGGCAAACTTCCCCTCACGGATATACTTTCCAAGTTTAATACGGAAATATCCCCACAAATGCAGTTTTCCCTGACCAATTGCCTTAGCAAAAAACTCTGCCATATGCTGGGTAATCATGAAATAGACATTGCCATCATGGCTGTACCCGATGATTTTCCCACAGACGAGTTTGAGCTGTTTTCCCTGCAGCATGAGCCCTTTCTGGTCATTCTGCCGGCTGGCCATCCGCTGACATGTCAAACGCAAATAAGCCTGCAGGAACTGCAGGCCGAGAATTTCATTTTTCCTACGTCAGAAAATGTTTCCTATGATGTTTTTATGGCAGCCTGTCAAAAAGCCGGTTTCACGCCTAATATCGTCACCTACTGCAACAGTCCAGGCCAACGCATTGACCTAGTCCAATCAGGTCTGGGCGTCAGCCTGATATCCACGAGTGGCTTTGCGTATTTCAATAATCATGCAGATGTTGTCCCGCTGCCCTTAAGCGTGCCACTCTACAAACATATCGCCATGGTACGGCGGAAAGACAATAACCATCTGCCATTGGTTGCAAAATTTTGGGAGTATATCCGCACCAACTATGGACAGGAAACTGTTGGTTGAAATCTTTCTGTCTCATAGCAGGATATCATTATTTATCACCCTTGAAAGGAGTGCTTTTTATGAAAAAACCTTCTCTATTTATGGGGCTGCTATGCCTGCTGGCCTGCCTGTTACTGCCCCTGGGCGCGGTTCAGGCACAAAGCTCACAACTGCCGGCCGGCTTAAGCAGTTTCTCCCTGCCCGAACCAGCCGGCGTCACCGCTGATCCCCTAAAGGTGTATACCTACAAACCAGCCGCCTGGCAGGACGGCCGCCCCATCGTCGTCGTTTTTCATGGTTTAAAACGCAATGCCGAAGAGTACTGTCAGGGCTGGAAGGAATATGCGGAAAAACATAATTTCCTCATCGCCTGCCCGGAATTCACCGAAAGTAAATTCCCCGGTGTACGCTATTATAATTTTGGTAATGTTATTGATAATGACAATACCGGCGGCAACGTTCAGCCAAAAAGCAAATGGATTTTCCCGGTCATTGACAACATTATCAAAGCCACCAAGCAGCAGGCCGGTACGAAAAAGAGCAAAGTCATTATCTTTGCCCATTCAGCCGGAGCCCAGCTCGTACATCGCTATGTCCTGCTGAATAAGCGTACTGCGGCTGACCTCATTATTGCTGCTAATTCCGGCTGGTACACTATGCCTGATGAAAATATCTCCTACTCCTACGGCATGAAAGAACTGACACCTGCCAAAAAAGATTTCCGTAATGCTTTCGCCAAGCCTGTTGTCATTCTGCTAGGCGAGAAAGATACTGTCCGTTCCAAAGTCCTGCGTAAAACACCTGAGGCCGACGCCCAGGGACAAAATCGCCTGGAACGCGGCCGTAATTTCTATAACCAGGCACAGCAAAAGGCCGCCAGTCTGGGCCTGCCATTCAACTGGCAGCTTATCACGGTTCCCGGCGTTGGTCATGATGGTACAGGCATGGCCAAGGGAGCAATCCCCCTTATCGAATCTCTTGCCCGGTAAGAACATATAAATCCCCACAGGAAAAGCCCTGCAAGCACAAACTTGCAGGGCTTTGATTTTTCTCCCTTTATAACGCCGTTGTTCCAGTTTTGCCATAGGCAAAACTTCCTCTTGGCGTTTCAACGAGGCGGGAGATATGCTCGCCGCCTGTTTTGGTATTCGTTTGCCTCGTTATAATACTTAGTCTTTATCTGCCTTGGCGTATTTAACCGCCGCCTTGGCCAGTTCTTCTGTCGAATCGATGAAGTCGCCCTGTAAATTGTACATGGATACAGCTACAGGCACTTCCGTACAGCCCAGAATAAACGCCTCCGCACCATCATGCTGCATATCCTGCAGCAACTGACACACTGCGCTCGTATCATAAGCGTCATTATTGGCTTTTACACCATCATATATCAAATCATCAATCAAATGCTGTTTATCTGCCGCTGGAGCTATGCACGTTATCCCCTTTGCTGATAACGCCTTTTGGTACAGGCCTGTACGTATGGTACCACTGGTCGCCAGCATCCCCACAGATTTACAGCCTTTAGCCAGCACGCTGTCTGCTGCTGTCTCGATAATGGACAGTACAGGTATTTTCACCTGCGGTGCCACCTCCGGCAGGAAATAATGTGCCGTATTGCAGGCAATAATAATGAAATCTGCGCCCCCGGCCTCCAGCCGCCGGGCGCTTTTCACCATAGCCGCCACCGGCGATTCCCCCTGCCCTAATATAGCCTTAGTCCGGTCAGGAATCTGCGGCGCATTGTCCACCAGCATTGGTATATGCTCCTGGTCGGTTTTGGCCGGAGTTGCCAGAATGATTTTTTTCATCAAATCCACTGTTGCCATGGGGCCCATACCGCCCATAATACCAATTGTTTTCATATCCCTCACTCCTCAACTGAATTATCAAATAATAGCAAATAATCTCAATAAAAGCATAACACAATGTAAAACTAACTTCAACTGCTGAAACACTAATGCAAAAATAAGCTACACAATTGTAAATTGCAGTTTATTGGTTAGTACGTGCTAAATTTATCCAGTTCATACGCTGCACGGGGTTCACGGGGAGTAATTTTTCTGTTTCCGCTAAACGACCC
>NZ_CAJODG010000059.1 GCF_905233635.1 Selenomonas sp. AE3005
GACCCGCCGTTGGAACCCGAAGATGGCTAAATACATCTTTACGGAGCGTAACGGTATCTACATCATCGACCTGCAGAAGACCGTTAAGAAGGTTGATGAGGCTTACGCTTTCCTGCGCAGCGTTGCTGAAGAAGGCAAGAGCGTTCTCTTCGTTGGTACGAAGAAGCAGGCTCAGGAGGCTATCAAAGAAGAAGCTCTCCGTGCTAACATGTTCTATGTGAACGAACGCTGGCTCGGCGGCATGATGACCAACTTCCAGACCATCCAGAAGCGCGTTAACCGCCTGAAGGAACTCGAGGCTATGGAAGCTGATGGTACTTTTGAAGTGCTGACGAAGAAAGAAGTTCAGGGCCTCCGTCATGAGATGGAAAAACTGGAAAAATATCTCGGCGGTATCAAAGAGATGAACAAGCTCCCCGGCGCGCTGTTCGTAGTAGACCCGCGCAAAGAGCGTATCGCTGTTGCTGAAGCTCGCAAGCTCAACATTCCTATCGTGGCTATCGTTGACACGAACTGCGACCCGGATGAAGTTGACTATGTAATCCCGGGCAACGATGACGCTATCCGCGCTGTAAAACTCTTGACTGGCCGCATGGCTGATGCCATCATGGAAGGCCGTCAGGGTGAAGGCGGCGACGCTGCAGAGGCTGCCGCTGAGTAATTCGTTACTCGACTAGGTAAAACATGATGGGGTAAGGGACTATTATCCCTTACCCTTTTATTATTTGCATATTTGGGAGGAAATTTTAAATGGCAATTACGGCTGCAATGGTTAAAGAACTGCGCGAAAAGACTGGCGCAGGCATGATGGACTGCAAGAAGGCTCTGACGGCTACCGATGGCGACGCTGCTAAGGCTGTTGACTGGCTCCGTGAAAAGGGCATTGCTAAGGCTGAAAAGAAGGCTGGCCGCGTAGCTGCTGAAGGTGCTGTAGGTGCTTTCGTTGCTGCTGATGGCAAGACTGGCTGCGTAGTGGAAATCAACTGCGAAACCGACTTTGCTGCTGGCAATGACCAGTTCAAAGAACTGCTGGCTAAGGTTGCTGAGCACATCGTGGCTACGAAGCCGGCTGACCTCGACGCTCTGAATGATAGCGAAATCGAAGGCAAGAAGGTTTCCACGCTGATTACCGAAGCTACGGCTACCATCGGCGAAAAGATTTCCCTGCGCCGTTTCGCCTGCTACGAAACCGAAGGCCGTCTCGCCAGCTACATTCACATGGGCGGCAAAATCGGCGTTCTCGTTAACCTGACTGGTGGCGATGAACAGCTGGGCAAGGACGTAGCTATGCAGATTGCAGCAGCTGCTCCGATGGCTGTTGACCGCAATGGCGTTGACGCTTCCGCTCTGGAACACGAGAAGGAAGTTCTCCGCAAGCAGGCTGAAGAAGAAGGCAAGCCGGCTAACATCATCGAACGCATGGTTGAAGGCCGTATCAACAAGTTCTACAAGGAAGTCTGCCTCAACGAACAGATTTTCGTTAAGGATTCCGAAAAGACCATCAAAGATGTACTCGGCGATGTAAAAGTTACCGAATTCACCCGTTTCCAGCTGGGCGAAGGCATCGAAAAGAAGCAGGACGACTTCGCTGCTGAAGTTGCTGCACAGCTGAAGTAATAAAGAAATATAAAACTTTCCAGCGGATAGCACAAAACTTTTGTGTTATCCGCTGTTTTCATGTATAATATACTAAGTGTGAGTAAGAAGCAGGTACAGTGATGCCTGAATGGAGGGTAATAGTTTTGGAAACAGCGAAATATAAACGTGTTGTCTTGAAGCTTTCGGGTGAGTCCCTGGCAGGTGAACAGGGCTTTGGGATAAATCCCCCTATCGTGGAAGATATCGCCAAGCAGATTAAGACTATTCGTGAACATGGCGTAGATGTGGCTGTTGTTGTGGGCGGCGGCAATATCTGGCGCGGACTTGCCGGTTCGGCCAAGGGCATGGACCGTGCGCAGGCTGATTATATGGGCATGATGGCTACGGTGATGAACGCTTTGGCACTGCAGGACGCTTTGGAAAAGATGGACGTGGATACGCGTGTGCAGACGGCTATCGAAATGCGTCAGGTCGCTGAACTCTATATCCGCCGCAAAGCCATTCGTCATATGGAAAAAGGACGCGTGGTTATCTTTGGTGCTGGTACCGGTAATCCGTATTTCTCGACGGATACGACGGCAGCTCTGCGCGCTGCCGAAATCGAGGCTGATGTAATTCTGATGGCCAAGAAGGGGACGGACGGCATTTATGATTCCGACCCGAACAAGAACCCCAACGCCAAGAAATTTGACGAACTCACTTACCTGGAAATCATCAGCAAGGGCTTGCAGGTCATGGATACCACGGCTACCAGCCTTTGCATGGATAATAAGATTCCTTTGGTTGTATTTAACATTGATGACCATGAAAACATCGTACGGGCCGCTCTGGGTGAAGAGATTGGTACCACGGTAGGAGGTAATAAATAATGGTAAAAGAAATCCTATCCACACATGAAGAACGTATGCAGAAATCTATCGAAGCACTGAAGCGTGAATTCGCCTCCCTGCGTGCAGGCCGTGCTACGCCGTCCCTGCTCGACAAGGTTACGGTTGACTACTATGGTACGCCGACGCCGGTAAACCAGATTGCCAAGGTGGCAGTGCCGGAGCCGCGCATGATTATGATTCAGCCCTATGAAAAGACCATGCTGCATGAAATTGAAGTGGCTATCATGAAGTCTGACCTGGGCCTGTCCCCGAACTCTGATGGTACGGCTATTCGTCTGGCTATTCCGGCCTTGACGCAGGAACGCCGTCAGGAACTGGTTAAAACCGTAAACAAGAAAGCTGAAGAGGCTAAAGTTGCTATCCGTAATATCCGCCGTGATGGTAATGATGCGGTGAAGAAATTGGAAAAAGCCAAGGAAATCACTGAGGACGAATCCAAGAAAGCTCAGGAATCCGTGCAGAAACTGGCTGATAAGTACGTGAAAGTTGTAGATACTACGCGTGCAGCCAAGGAAAAGGAAGTAATGGAAGTCTGATGATACCGGATATCGTCGCCCTGCCTTGGGAAAAAGGAGAAAAACTCCTGCAGGAGGCACAGGTTGCCTATGTGACTGAAATTACCAGGTCCACGCGTGATTTTTTCCCTGTGGACACTAACAGAATGTATGTTATCCGCCAGCGTGAGGCAGAGGGAAAACTTCTCGTTACCCTGGCGGCTAAACAAGTTCCTGCAAAGGAGGTGTAACACAATGGCATATAAAATTGGTGAGGATTGCATTTCTTGCGGTTCCTGCGCTGCTGCTTGCCCGGTAGAGGCAATCAGCGAGGGTGCAGAGCATTATGAAATCGACCCGGATAAGTGCGTAGAGTGCGGCGCTTGCGCTGCTGGCTGCCCGGTATCGGCTATCGAGGCTCCCTGACGCGAAACAGGCAGGCCCCTCTGGTGCGTTTTGGCAGAGGGGCTTGTTTTGTATTGTAAAACTACTTCCTGGTGAGGGATTATATATGTTAAAGAAAATATTGGGAAAAGCTGTCACCACGCTGGCTGGTCGTGATGATTTCGCCATTCCGGGGCCTGATTCGCCCCTGTTTGCCGGTTTGGACTGGGACAAGCTCCCCCGGCACGTGGCGGTAATTATGGACGGCAACGGCCGCTGGGCCAAAGGTCAGGGTATGCTGCGTACTTCCGGGCATTCTGCCGGGGTCAAGACGCTGAAGAACATTCTTAAGACGGCCATAGGTCTGAAACTTGACGCTTTGACGGTGTACGCTTTTTCTACAGAAAACTGGAAACGTCCGGAAACGGAAGTCAGCTTTTTGATGAATCTGTTTTCTGAGTACCTGCATAAAGAAGTACAGGAAATGCATGAGGATAATGTGCAGATTCATTTTCTGGGCAGGCTGGAGGGGCTGCCAAAATCACTCCAGCAGCAAATGCATGATGCGGAAGAACTGATGAAGGACAACACTGGTGTTAAGTTCAATGTGGCGGCTAATTACGGCGGCCAGGACGAGATAATCCGGGCTGTGCAGAGTCTGGCTGGCAAAGCCGCCAACGGCGAATTAAATCCTGCGGATATTGATGAGGCCATGTTTGACAGCTGTCTGGATACGGCAGGCAACCTGCCGGTTGACCTCGTTATCCGTACCAGTGGTGATATGCGTTTGTCAAATTTTCTGTTGTGGCAGGCTGCTTATGCAGAGTTTTATTTTACCGATGTGAACTGGCCGGAATTTTCCCCGGAGTGTTTTGTGGCGGCAATGAAAGATTTTGCCAGCCGCGACCGTCGGTTTGGGGGACTCAATGATAATAAGAAATAGTGGGAGCGTTGCTTTTTGTTAGTTAGAATTATAACGGGAATTATTGGCATAGCCGCGGCGGCCTTTGTGATACAGACAGGGGGCGTGGTTTTTGCCGGCTTTACACTTTTGTTGATGCTGCTGGCCTGGTTTGAATACGCCAGAGCTTTTTCCGAACGGGGCATGGGGCTGGCATTGTTTACGGGATTTGTGGTCCTGGGACTTACCTGGTACGCTGCCTGGCAGCGGCCGGAATACCTGGCTTTGGCCTGGCCACTGACAGTGCTGATTACCTTGCTGGAAAGTGTGCTTATGCGCAGCACTACGAATATTATGGAGGCCCTGGCCTCCGGTGCCGGTCTTATCTATATCGGTTTCCCTTTTGTCTGCCTGCTGCAGCTGCGAGGTATGATGCCGGAAACTGTGTTTAATACGGATATCGGCAGCTTTACCTTTGGCTGTGCCTTTGTCTGGATTATGTTTATTGGCACCTGGGCCAGTGACACCTTTGCCTATTTTACGGGAACGGCTATTGGCAGGCATAAACTTTGCCCGACTATCAGTCCCAACAAAACAGTAGAGGGCTTTATGGGTTCTCTGGTGGGGACGACAGCGGCAGTAGCAGGTTTGGGTTATTATCTCCAGCTGCCCCTGCAGGAAATGGCTGTGCTGGGACTTTTAATCGCCGTTTTGGCCACTTTAGGTGATTTGGTAGAATCGGTGGCTAAGCGTTATGTGGGCATTAAGGATTCTGGCAATATTATTCCTGGTCACGGTGGTGTATGGGATAGATTCGACAGTGTGCTCTTTACGGCACCGCTGGTTTATTTCTTTGTGCAGTTTGTGAACTTGTTGGGCAAATAAGGAGTGCAGCAGATGAAAAATATAGCAGTATTAGGCTCCACCGGCTCCATTGGCACGCAGACGCTGGAAGTGGTGCGCCGCAACCCGGAACTCTTTCATATCAGTGTGCTGGCCGCTAATTCCCGTGATGAATTATTTGAACAGCAGATTCGTGAGTTTGAGCCGGAATTGGCTGTACTGGCTGATGAGGCCGCTTACCTGCGCTTAAAGAGCCGTTACAGCGGCAAAACACAGCTGGCTGGCGGCCGTCAGGCCTTTATTGACGCCGCTGCCTTTGATGGCGTGGATACCGTGGTTACTTCCATGATGGGCTTTGCCGGTCTGGAACCGACCATGAAGGCGTTGGACGCGAAAAAGAACATCGCGCTGGCCAATAAGGAAACTCTGGTCGTAGCCGGGGAAATTGTTACTCGCCGGGCCAAGGAGCAGGGCGTAAAGATTCTTCCCGTTGATAGTGAACACTGTGCTTTTTTCCAGTGCCTGCAGGGCGAGAAGATGGATTCCATCGAAAAGCTCCTGTTGACCTGTTCCGGTGGCCCTTTCCGTGGCAAGCAGCGGGCAGACCTCGTGGGCGCAACAAAAGAACAGGTATTGGCACATCCAACCTGGAACATGGGGCAGAAGATTACTGTGGACTCTGCCAGCCTGGTCAACAAGGGGCTGGAAGTCATTGAGGCCAAGTGGCTCTATGACGTCAGTTATGATCAGATTCAGGTTGTGGTACATCCGCAGAGTATTGTGCATTCCATGGTGCAGTTCCGTGATGGGGCAGTGATTGCGCAATTAGGTTCTACCGATATGAAACTGCCCATTCAGTATGCGCTGACTTATCCTGACAGGGTACAGTCCTCCTTTGACCGACTGGACTTCTGGCAGATGAAGGATTTGACTTTCAGCCAGCCGGATACGGAAACTTTCAAAGGGCTGAAGTTTGCCTATGAGGCTGGTGCTATGGGCGGCAGTATGCCCTGCGTCTTTAACGCTGCCAATGAAGTGGCGGTCGGCGCCTTCTTAAAGGACGAAATCAAATTTCTGGATATTTATGATATCATCGAAGAAACCATGCTTAAGCGCGAGTGCATTGTCGAGCCGACGCTGGAGGAACTCTTCGCTGAGGACGCCTGGGCACGTGAGTTTGCCCGGGGACTTTTACAGAAGAAATAAAGGGACGGTGACACTATGGTACTAACTATTGCCGCAGCCGTTTTTGTCTTTGGGCTGTTGGTGCTGGTACACGAATTAGGACATTTTATAACCGCCAAGCTGACAGGCATGCGAGTAGATGAATTTGCCATTGGCTTTGGACCTAAACTGCTTAGCTTTACTTATGGTGAAACCGTGTATTCATTGCGGGCTGTGCCCCTGGGTGGTTTTAATGATATTGCCGGTATGGACCCCAGCACCAATGAGGCCGGCAGCCGCGGCTATTGTGAAAAGCCGGTGCTGTCGCGCATGATTGTTATCCTGGCTGGTTCTATTATGAATTTTATCCTGCCGGTGGTTATTTTCTTTGGGATTTATTTAGTGGCTGGTGTCAGCACACCGAATACCGAGCCGGTTTTTGGTACGGTAATTGCCGGCAAGGCTGCCGACCAGGCAGGCCTTAAGGCTGGCGACCGCATTATCAGTCTGGACGGCAAGGAAATTTCCACATGGATAGAATTTGTGGATAATATCAAGGATAACGAAGGTACAGCAGTCACGGTAGTGGCTGAGCGTAACGGGGAAAAAATAACTGCCACGATGACTCCGGCCTATGATTCACAGGCCAAAAGGGCAATGGTGGGTGTTATGAGTTCTGTGGATACCCGTTATCCTGGTGTATTTGAGGCTGTCAGCCTGTCTTTGCAAAAGACCGGAATGATTATCGCCATGATGCTGGATGCGCTGGCGCAAATCATTATGAAACTTTCCGGGGCAGAATTGGCCGGCCCCATTGGTGTGGCGCAGATGGCTGGGCAAGTGGCTCAGATGGGCTTTGTTCCCTTGTTAAACTTTGCGGCTTTCCTGAGCCTGAATCTGGGTATTGTAAATTTGTTCCCGATTCCGGCACTTGATGGCGGCCACTTTGTGACACTGTGTGTGGAGGCCGTACGCGGCAAGCCCATGAGCCCCAAGGCACTGGAATACACCCAGAAGGTTGGGATTGTATTGCTCATCCTGCTGATGGTGCTGGCTACGAAAAATGACATTGTACGTGTCTTTACGGGAGGCTAAGATAAATGTTTGAACGCAAGCAAACGCGGCAAATACATATTGGCAAGGTGGCTATCGGCGGCGGTGCACCTATATCTGTTCAGTCCATGTGCAATACTAAAACGACAGATACAGTGGCAACCGTTGCGCAGATAAAAGCGCTGCAGAATGCCGGCTGTGATATTGTCAGAGTGGCAGTGCCCGATATGGAGGCGGCCAAGAACCTCGGCAATATCATCAAGGAAATCAATATTCCGCTGGTAGCCGATATTCATTTTGATTACAAGCTGGCGCTCGAGGCTATTGAACAGGGCATTTCCGCCCTGCGTCTGAATCCCGGCAATATCGGCGGGGAAGAAAAGGTCAGGGCAGTGGTCAAAGCGGCCAAAGAGGCCCATATTCCCATTCGTATTGGCGTGAATGCCGGTTCGCTGGATAAAAAGATTCTGGCCAAGTATGGGGCTGTGACGCCGGAGGCCTTGGTGGAATCAGCTATGCAGCATGTGAAGATTTTGGAGGACCTGGATTTCCATGACCTCAAAATCTCCTTGAAAGCTCATGATGTGCCGTTGACACTCGCGGCTTACCGTCTGATGAGCAGGACGGTGGATTATCCCCTGCACCTGGGCATTACGGAGGCCGGGACAGTGAACACAGGAATTATCAAATCTGCGGTGGGTATTGGCGCCCTGCTGTCCGAAGGCATTGGCGATACCTTCCGTATTTCGCTGACGGGTGACCCGGTGGTGGAAGTCAAGGTAGCCAATGAAATCTTAAAGTCCTTAGGGCTGAAAGAATACGGCCCGACTCTTGTGGCCTGCCCGACCTGCGGCCGTACCAGTATCGACCTGCCGGCTATTGCTGAACAGGTGGAAAAGAAGCTGGACGGCATTAAAGACCCCATTGACGTGGCGGTAATGGGCTGTGTGGTAAATGGCCCGGGTGAGGCCCGTGGTGCTGATGTGGGCATTGCCGGCGGCAATGGCGAAGGCCTGATTTTCCGCAAGGGAGAAATCATCCGCAAAGTGCCGGAAGATAAATTAGTGGAAGAACTCTTTAAAGAAATAGATGCCATATTGGAGGAACGAAAGAACAATGCGAGCAAGTAATTTATATGCACCAACGCTGCGCAATACACCGGCAGAGGCTGAGATTGCCAGCCATCAGCTGATGTATCGTGCCGGAATGATCCGCAAGGTTGCCGGCGGTATGTACACCTATCTGCCCCTGGGCTGGCGCGTAATTCGCAAGATTGAGGAAATTATCCGCGAGGAAATGGACGCTGCCGGCGGTCAGGAAATCGGCATGCCGATTCTGCAGCCGTCCGAGCTTTGGGAAGAAAGCGGCCGCTGGGCAGCTTATGGCGATGAAATGATGCGTATTAAAGACCGTCATGGCCGTAATTTCTGCCTTGGTCCGACGCACGAAGAAATGATTACGGATTTGGTACGCGATGAAGTCAGCTCCTATAAGCAGCTGCCCTTGATGCTCTATCAGATTCAGGACAAGTTCCGTGATGAGCGCCGTCCGCGTTTTGGTCTGATGCGCAGCCGTGAATTTATCATGAAGGATTTGTACTCTTTTGATAAAGACGTAGAAGGCATGAACGTTTCCTATCAGAAGATGTACGATGCTTATACGAATATCTACAACCGCATGGGCCTGGAATTCCGTCCGGTAGAGGCTGATAACGGCGCCATCGGCGGCGGTCATTCCCATGAGTTCACAGTGCTGGCTGAGGCTGGTGAGTCCAATATCGCGTACTGCACCAAGTGTGACTATGCGGCCAGTGATGAAAAGGCAGCCCTTTCACCGATTGTTGCAGCTGATGAGGCAGAACTGCCGCTCGAAAAAGTGGCTACGCCGGGCACCAACACGATTGAAGGGCTCGTTGAATTCCTGAACGTGCCCATCGAAAAGACTATTAAGGCCGTAGCTTACAGCAGCGACAATGGCAAACTGGTGCTGGCCTTCGTCCGTGGTGACCATGATGTGAATGAGGTCAAGGTTATCAATCAGGTAGAAGGCGCTTTGGAACTGACGATGGCTGAAGAAGAAACAATTAAGCAGGCTGGCGGTTATCCGGGCTTTATGAGTGCTATCGGCATTCAGCCCAGTGAAGATGTGATTGTACTCGTTGACCCGACGGTTATGAATATGCATAATGCCGTAGCTGGTGCCAACGAAGTGGACGCGCATTACAAGAATGTGAACCCCAAGCGTGACTTCAGTGCTGAAGGCATTATCGTAACTGACCTGCGCATGGTCAAGGAAGGCGATGCCTGCCCGCATTGTGGGGCAGAGATGAAGATGACGCGTGGTATCGAGGCTGGTCAGGTATTTACGCTGGGGACGAAATACAGCCAGGCTATGGGCGCGATGTTCCTCGATGAATCCGGCAAGCAGCAGCCGCTTTACATGGGCTGCTACGGTATCGGCGTAGGCCGTACTATGGCTGCCGCTATCGAGCAGAACAACGATGAAAACGGCATTATCTGGCCGCGCGCTATCGCCCCGTTCGAAGTGGTAGTTGTAGCTGTAAATGCCAAGAAGGACGACCAGCTGGCATATTCTGAGGAAATCTATAAGGAATGTAAGGCGGCTGGTTTTGACACCCTGCTCGATGACCGTAAGGAACGTGCCGGTGTCAAGTTCAAGGACTGCGACCTTATCGGTTATCCTTTGCGTGTAGTGGTAGGGCCTAAGGCTGTGGAAGAAAATCAGATTGAAATCAAGGTTCGTAAGACAGGTGAAATGTTTACGGTCAGCCGTGAAGAATACCTGGATAAGGTTAAAGAATTGCTCGCGAACCTCTAAGTTTCATAAATCCATAAGGGACTATTAAGTAGTCTGCTGATAAACAGAAACTCCCGTTGACGAATCATTTAGCGTCAACGGGAGGTTTTTTGTAGTTTGACTGTTAGTGCCTGCGTTATTTTATTTGTTACAGCTCAGTCGGGTGGAGGTGGTAATACTTTTCGCTGTTTCACTAAATGTCCCACCAGCAAACGACTGGCATTTTTAGCGGCCTTGCGCCGGGCAGGCCAGCGGCGCGATTATTCATCATGGTGTCCAGTGACTATTGTTTGTGGGCCAGTCCTCACTGCGTTCGGACAGTCGTTCCACTGCGAAAAGCATCACCACCTCCGCCCTAAGAAACGTCCGTTCAAAATGATTCTTTCGCAGTGACAG
>NZ_CAJODG010000060.1 GCF_905233635.1 Selenomonas sp. AE3005
GAAGGAGCCGAGCAGGAAGTTGGAACGGATAAAAATCGATACGAGATCGCCTTTAGTGAGCTGTTTTTCCATGAGTCGAACCTCCCCTTACATCAAATCAGAATCGTCAATGTCATCAAGCGGGTCACCAGAGCCGCCGGCAGCAGCGCCGTTCAGTTCACGCTGCAGGCCACGGATGTGGAAGTAAGCAGCGATAAGACCGATAGCACCGAAACCGATGAGGTTTACGTTGGTGAACACGGCGATGAGGAAGCCGAGGAAGAAGTACGGCATGAGGGACTTGGCGTTCATCATGTTGATAACCATTGCATAACCTACAACGACGATGAAACCACCGGAAACCTGCAGGCCGCGGGTGATAACTTCAGGAATGGATGCCAGCATAGCGTTAACAGTATCAGTACCGGCAACAGCAGCAACGACAGCAGCCGGAGCAGCTACGCGGATGCCCTGCAGCAGCAGGCCGCCAACATGGCACATTTCAATACCGAAAGCGTTGCCTTCGAGAGCGAATTTATCAGCTAAATGCTGGAAGAATACGGTAATGGTACGCACGAAGATGGTGAGAACCTGGCCAGCAGCGGCAAGAGGTACAGCCAGTGCGATACCAGCGCCGATGGACTGATGGCCGACAATTACGAGGATAGCGGAAACTACAGATGCCAGAGCTGCATCCGGTGCCATAGCTGCACCGACGTTCATCCAGCCTAAAGCCAGCATTTCCAGCGTACCACCAAGGATAATACCAGTAGTCATATCACCTAATACAAGACCAACCAGCGTGCAGGCAACCAGCGGACGATGGAACTGTGCTTCGTCCAGCACACTTCCCATACCAGCGATGGCGGCCACCACGATGAGCAGAATAAATTGTACACTCGTCATAATGAATAATCCCCCTTCGAGATTCGTAAATATAATTCCTAAACTCTTTTAAGATGATTAAGCCAAACCTTTAGCCTTCAGAGCCGACATCAAATCGCCTTTCGGTTCGCTGGCCAGTTTACGGATTTCCACTTCGATGCCCATTTCCTGCAGTTCGAGCAGTGCTTTGACATCATCCGGATTTACAGCTACAGCGCTGGAAATCAGCGTATCGCCGTCTTTGTAAGTCATGCCGCCCAGGTTTACGGACTTGAAGGGAATGCCACCCTTAACAGCGCGGACAACATCAGCCGGCTTCGTGAACAGGAACAGCGTCTTGAATGCATCGTACTTCGGGTTCTTGTATGCTTCGCAAGCCTTTTCTACAGGCACAACGTAAGCCTTGATTCCCGGAGGAGCAACCTGCAGCAGGAGCTTCTTTCTCATTTCATCCTTGGCAACTTCATCGCTGCAGCACATAATGCGGTTGCAGCCCGTTACCTTCGTCCATACCGTTGCCACCTGACCATGAATCAGACGGTCATCAATACGACAAAATGCGATTTCCATAATTCATTCCCCTTTCGGACTTCTCTCCTGACCGATCCCTAATCGGCACAAGAGAATTAAACTTTGTTTTTTTCTGACAATAAGAATTATAATAGCAAACTACGCCAAAGTCAGCTGAACTCTGTCACAACTTAGCCAATAATAACATGACATTTGTCATAAACAGTCAAATTATGCTCACAACCACAAAACAGACCGTCGGTTTCCACGCACCAACGGTCTGTTTTCGTATATTTACTCCTGCGGTTTTATCAACCCATTTTGATATGCCAGCAGCAAATTATATAAATCTGTAATCTCGTCCTGTATCAGCCTGCCCTCGTCCGTATCGCCGAGCGTTGTACGGCAGGTTTGCAGTTCCACGGTTTCCGACACGGATTCAATATCTTTATTTTCTCGCAAAGCCTCCCGGACGTCAGCAATTTTTTGATGCTGCAGCAGGCGCAGACCACGGGAATTGGAAATCAGCGTGTAGCCGGAAATACCGGTCTTGCTATGATAGGCTTTGCAAAAACCGCCATCAATAATAATGGCCTTGCCCCCGGCCTTGACCGGTGTTTCGCCTTTTTTGACCTTCACAGGAACATGACCGTTAATGATATGCCCCTTTTGAGCGTCCAGCCCAAACTCCTGCAATACCATAGCACAGGTATCTTCATTATTTACATACTTGAAATAGGGGTCTGCCGGTTCCTTCCAGGTACTTTCATCGGGAATATACGCCCGCTCAAAGGTCTTGAACTCCCGGCCGGATACCGGCGAAAGGCGGCCGCACCAAAGGAAGTACATGAAGTCCACTGCCTCCGCCGTATGATGCAGATAGGCCTCACGGGCCAGGCGGTCACAATAGTCAAACCAGCCCTTGCCCCGGAATTCCTTGTCCTTATAGGTAATAGTCCGCAGGGAACCATCATCATTGAGCAGCACACAGCCATGAAAAAGCAGGTTGCCATTATAACGAGTGTAAAGGCTGCCCTTTTGGTAGAGGTAATCCACATGACGCTGGAGCACTGTGCTCTCCTCAAAATACGATTTGAGGTCCGCAATGATGGCCGCCTCTTTTTCCGTAAGTTCATAGCAGTCAGGAGCCGCCTCATCAAGCGTGGGGAAATACGCGCTTTCCAGCTCATACCGCTTGCCGTCACCGAGGACTGCATGCGAGGAACGGAAGTCGATTTTATCAAGCAGCAGGCGGCTGTCCATCTGGTATTCCGGGTGCCGGCGGATAAGCTGCCCCTCCAGCTTGAACATCATCATGGTAATGGCCTTTTCCGCCGCCTTGATGGGATTGGCGTCAGGATAAATGCGCGAGGCAAAGGTCGTCAGCGGCCGCAGGCTGATACCGTACCCCCGTTCCAATACGTCCGTATTATTATAGCGCAAGCTGTTGCGCACCACCGTGGCAATGCAGGCCTCATTCCCCAGAGCCGCCCCCATCCACAGCACATCATGATTCCCCCACTGAATATCCACCGACGGGTGTTTCATCAAGAGGTTCAAAATGGCGTCAGGACGATTGCCCCGGTCAAAAAAATCCCCGACGATATGCAGCCGGTCGACCGCCAGCCGCTTAATCAGCACCGTAAACGCCTCGATGAAATCAGCACCGCTGTCAATCTGCACAATGGTATTCAGCAGCCGTTTATGGTACACAAACTGGGCGTTGTCGGCCTCGGGCCGGGTATTCATCAGCTCCACAATCACCGCCTCATAGCGCTTGGGGATAAAACCGTTCACCTTGGAGGCCGGATATTTGTAACTCATGAGCTTTGACAGTTCGAGCAGCTGGGATAAATTGCGCCGGTACCACTCCGGCGTATTTTGATGCTTACTGGCCACCTGCTCGATTTTTTCCTTAGGGTAGTAAATCAAAGTGCAGAATTCTGCCTTTTCCTCCGCGCTGAGGCGTTCTCCAAAGACATAATCCACCTTTTCCCGGATAACCCCGGAACAATTGTTCAGAATGTGAAAGAACGATGCATACTCTCCGTGCAAATCACTCATAAAATGTTCAATGCCCTTGGGCAGGGATAACCTGGACTGCAGATAAATCAGCTGCTCGTATACCGATTCCTTCGTGGGATATTTTTCTGCCAACAGCCGCATAACCTTGTTAGGCCGCCCTTTGACCGCTGTACCGCGTACCATACCGACCACCCTTTCAGCGCATTCATATATATTTACTTTTATTTTAGCATAAACTGTGTATGGACGATATATGTCAGCACCACCACAGCCATGGAAAACAAATACTCTGTTACCGAACCGACTTTAAACAGCTTTATCCCTATTTTTTGCCAGGGAAACAAACATGGCACCTTGCCACAGACAGCATCTTCCGCGATATGCAGTAATGCCCCAATACAGACATAACTGCCGTAAACGGCGATTTCATTATGCGCCTGCAGCCAGCCCAGCTGCATGATGGCATACAGGGCAATATAGATTACCGGCCAATGCGACCAGCCCCTGTGTTTAGCACGCCAGCTCCAGTAGGACGCGCCGAGGCGTCCCTCCACCTTATCGGGGAAAATAGCACCGCCCATGGCAAATGCTGCCGCCAGCATATCCTGCGTAGCCCCATAGACGATTACCCCGGTTACTATTTCATGGTTTATCCATTTCATTATACTAAATTAACTCCTATTATACCTATTACCTTATCTTATCATATCTGCCACCACTTGTACCATCTTTCCTTGCCTCCACCGCTTGAACAACAGGCGTTGCTGACTTTGCCTTCTTATAGTATAATGAATTTACTTATAGAAACGGAGAGAATATAATGGATGATTATACTTGGCAACAGCGGCTGCAGGCGCGCAAGGCAAGAGAACACCGCCGCCTGTCCCTGGTCATTTTCCTGCTGGCGGTCATGATTGGTTCTGCCCTCTGGTATTTCTTTTTTTACATCCGCACCCCTGAATACTCCTTGGCACAGCTGCAGACAGCCATTGCCGAGCATGACGGCGAAACCTTTGCCCGTTATGTAAATCAGGAATTACTGGCCTCCCGGGCCTACGATGATTTGACGGTTGACCTGTTCGCCTATGACTCAGAACTGACGCCGCAAACCAAGGCCATGTTTGAGAAATTCTACATTCTGATAAAGCCGCAAATGGCGGCTGGTCTGGAAACCACGGCACTTAACCGTGTCACCGCCGGCAGCTGGCTGCTGCCAGACGGTACGGATATCCTCAAAGGCCGCCAGCTGGGTATCGACTTTGAGCGGTTCCTGGAACGCAGCCAGCTACGCAATACCACCCTGGTCAGCATCGGCAAGGTGGAACATAACGGCCAAAACGCCACCGCCGAACTGAATATCCGGGAAGATTATACCCAGACAGATTTCACTTTAGTGGCTGTAATGGAACAAGCTGATGACGGTCACTGGCAGATAGCTTACCTCAAAAATTACAAAGCCTATCTGGATTTGATTTCGCCCCTGCAAAACCGGGACATTGCCAGCTATATAGCTGATACCAAGGAAATCGTCAACAATAGCAATGAAACCTTCGCCGTCCTAAAAAGTCACTTTAAACGGCTGGGGCATTCCAAAAACGGCTACCTGAGCAAGCAGCAAAAACAAAAACTGCAGTCACTCATCACGGAAGATATCATTCCCAACCTGCAGGAAAGACAGGCTCAGCTGGACGCCGTGGCCATCCCTGCCGGCGCCCAGTATCTGGCCCGTCAGCGGCAGCAGGCTACGGAAACCAGCATCAAGGCCTGGCAGCATTACATCCGCGGCCTGCAGACCGGCAATCCGCAGGAATTTGCCACGGCAGAAACCCTGCACAAGCAGGAACTGGCCATTGACCTGCGCGTTCAGGATATCATACGCCATACGGCTATCAGCAAAAATATTCCTAACCTGCCATAACACCGGAGTCCCTGACTCCGGTTAAAATTTCTTGACTTCCTGGATTTTCATAGTAAAATATAAATATAAATGTTGTTAGAAAATTCTCAAATTCCAGCAAACTATCGACAAACTAATCGCTGCAGAAAGGTGGCTTGATATCATGACCGCAGAAAAAAACAAATACCAAGTCCTGGCCCCTGTTTCAGGCAAGACTCTCGAACTAGATTCCGTTCCTGACCCAGTGTTTGCCGAAAAACTTACTGGTGACGGACTGGCCATCGAAATGGAAAGTGACACTGTACTAGCGCCCTGCGATGGCGTTATTTCCCTGTTTTTTGAAACAAAACACGCTTTTGCCATCACCACGGACGAAGGCATTCAGATTCTCGTACATGTGGGATTGGACAGCATTATTTTGAACGGCGAAGGCCTCACCGCCCTAAAGCATGCTGGGGACCGGGTTACCGCCGGTACACCGGTTATCAAAGCTGACATGGACGTGCTGAAAAAGCATTCCATCAATATGATTTCCCCCGTCCTCGTCGTAAATTTTGACCAGGTTTCCGAACTTTGTCCCTGTAACGCCGGCACCGCAGTAACTGCCGGCACCGACGAAGTATTACAATACGCCGTATGAAAAAAGGCGATGTGAAACATGCGCAAGCATTTTCCACATCGTCTTTTTTTATTGCTGTAAATATGCGTTTATTTCCTTTTGCACCTGGCTGAGCGCACTGCTGAGAGAATCCTTCTCCCGTATGATATGCTGCAGTTTGTTATCGGCTAAATGCAGCGCCTCCAGACATCTGGCAAACTTCGAAGGCGTGATGGAGTCGTCCATCACTTCGCTGACTGTTTTCAGATTCATTTCTTCGCTGCCCGGCGTGGCCTCATTAAAGAGTGCCTGCGCCTGCGGCGACTCCACCACATCACGGCGAGCTGGCAGGCCCTGCGTCTTGGTGAGCATCAATTCCTGTACAGCCGGGTCATAACAAATGGTTTTCAGCAATTCCCAGGCCAGCCGCTGTTCGTGGCTGCGTGCACTGATACCCATGAGCATTGGCTGTATCAGCGAGGAATTGCGCCCGGACGGCCCTGCCGGCAGTTTGATACAGTCCCATTCAAAGGAACTGTATTTTTTTATGCGCCAGGGATAAGGCTTGTACGTGCGGTATTCCGCAAAGGTAAAAGGCCGAAAGGCCACCTTGCCCATATCAAAATCCTTGGCCTGAACCTCCTGCCCTTGATTGACCTCATGGATTTCCTGCATAAAACGCAAAACTTCTTCCATCTTTTTATCGGCCAGATTAGCTGTGCGCCCATCTGAGGAAAATATTTTTACGCCATTGGTAAGCGCCGCAATCCGCCAGGTGTAGTCATATACACCAAATTGGTCAATCCGGCCATCACCATCGGTATCCCGGGTAACGGCCCGGCATATCTGCATAAAATCATGCCACGTCCAGTTATTGGCCGGAATCGCAATACCTTCACTGGCCAACAGGCTTTTATTGACGAACATAAGTGTCGGCACCGCTCCCACAGGCAGAGCATAGCTCTGCCCCTGCCACTTGCCGTAATCAAGCGCACTTTTGTAATAAACTGACGCGTCAAAACTGGCATCAACACTGGCCGAACGTGCCAAGGGATACAGCGCCCCACTGGCCGCATACAGGTCAAAATCAGCCCCGGGGACCACGAAAACATCGGGCTCCGTCCCCTTTAAAAACTGCTCAGCCAGCCACTCGGAATAATCATCCTTGCGAATACCGCTGACATATTTCACTTTCACGCCGGGATGTTCCTTTTCAAACCGCTCAATCGCTGCCTCCAGCATGGCATACGAATCGCCCTCCGGCACCTCCCAGTTACTGCCGGCAAACAAGCCGACATACAGGACTTTGGGCTTGGTCAGATACCAGCTCAAAGCGACGGTGAACAGCAGCAGAAACACCACATACAGGGCAAAGCCACGTTTCATGATACATCCACCTCAGCCGCAGCCAGTCCTGTCTGTACGGCCCAAATAGCCAGCTGCGTCCGGTCGCGGAGTCCCAGCTTGGACAGGGCACTGGACAAACTATTGCGCACGGTGCCTTCCGATAAGCTGAGCTTATCGGCAATCTCCTTATTGGAAAGACCATGCCCGACAAAATGGGCAATATTGCGTTCCGTTCGGCTGAGCCCCTCGGTCTCCGGTGCGGTGTCCACGGCATTGCTGCCCTGCGCCATCTGACTGAAGAATTTTACCACCTTGGCTACAATACCGGGGTTAATCATAGCACCGCCGGACACCACTGTGCGGATAGCCCCCGTAAGCTCCGGCACGGACACACCTTTGAGCAGGTACCCGCTGGCCCCATATTTCAAAGCATTAAACACGTATTCATCATCGTCAAAAGTCGTGAGAATGATGATTTTCACGGCCGGATAAAGGCGCTTTACCTCACGGGTGGCCTGTACGCCGTCGAGCTCCGGCATGCGCACATCCATCAGAATTACATCCGGCTGGGAATCCACCAGCATATCCATCAGCTGCGCGCCACTAGCCGCCAGCCCCGACACCTCAATGTCCTCGTTCTGGTCCAAAACGATTTTCAGGCTGTCGCGAATCAGTTCCTGGTCGTCCACAATGATGACCTTAATCATATATGTTCATCCCCCTGTTTTTCTACCTGTTCACCGGCTTTGCCCAACGGAATAACCGCCTCCAGGGTAAATCCTTTGTCGTTCCAATACCGCAGCCGGCCATGCAGCAGTTCCAGACGCTCACGCATGTGCCGCAGGCCAAAGCCGTCCTTCAGCTCGGCACACCCCTTGCCGTTGTCGGCCATGATAATATAAAGACGTCCAGGCTCCGTACCTATGGTAATGACCACTTCCGTGGCCTGCCCATGCCGGTTGGCATTGGTTAGGCCCTCCTGCACAATACGGTAAATGACATCCTCTACGTCCGGGCGCAAATCCTTGGGCCAGCCCAGCACTACCAGTTTTGTCTGCATGCCCGAGGAGGCACTGTACTCAAAAATAAGTTTTTCCACGGCCTGCCGTAAGGGCAATTTTTCCAAATCATCGGGACGCAGTTTTTTTACAGAACGCCGCACGTCCACAATGCCGCGCCGGGCAGTTTCCCGGATTTTGGCCAGCTGTTCCTTGGCCGCTTCCGGTGCCGCATCCACCAGAACAATACAGGCATCAAGCCCCGTGGCTATACCGGACAGGGCATGGCCCAGCGTATCGTGAATCTCCCGGGCCAGACGGTTGCGTTCTCTGGTTTCTGCTGTATGCTCCGCCTCCAGAGCATAGGCCCGCAACCTGTCATTGGCCTCGCCCAGCTGTTTGTTCAGGCTGGCAATGCGTTCCTTCTCATCATGCTTATCCTGCACCAGCAGCACCATATAAAAGACGAAAATTATGATATTCAGGGACGACAGCCCATTCTTTATCGCCCACAACACCGCCTGCACATCGGAGCGGTAATAGGCAGCATAAGCGTCAAACGGGGCCACATGACTTTGGAACAAGGCCAGATTGTAACTAGCCATAAAATACAGCCCCAGCATGGTCACCAGCAACAGCCAGCCCTGATTCTTCCCCTGATAGCGAAACATTAAATCCGCCACCACCACCAGCACCACGCCATCATAACCCAGATTGAGACTGTGCATCAGAATGAGGCAGGTAACAATCTCCGCCATGATGACAAAATACAGGTTTTTGTTGGACAGATTCCGGCGCCGGCATAGACTGCCCAATAACATGAGCAGGACATAGGAGCCAACAGCCAGCGAAAACCCTTTAGCCGTTGGGAGCGGCACTATCGGGATGGTTGCCAAAAATGACCTTGCGGCCATCGCAGAAATTATTTTTTCCTGTGTTATACTCATAAAGCCGGCCATCAGCAAAACCACCAGGCCATTATACCAAACCAGCAGGCCATGCGTACGCAGCAGACGGCTTTTGCCCTCAGACTTTACCGCAGCATCCATCAGTCCCATCCCTCCATGTTCTGCCAGACATTTTCCTTCGTCAGCAGCTTAGTCGGCAGCATGGTCAGCTTGGACAAATCATTGCCAGCCAGCAGCTTATAGGCACTTTCCGCCGCCTGCCGGCCTATCTGCCTGGGGGACTGCCCGGCCGTCGCCATCATGTGCCCCTGGGCAATCATTTCCTTGGTTTCCGGCACACCGTCCACACCATAGACGCGCACCTTGTCCAATTTGCCTGCCGCCTGCAAGGCGGCCAAGGCCCCCATGGCCGCCGGGTCATTCAGCGCCATCACGACATCGATATCGGGGTGAGCGGCCAGCATTTCCTGCATGGCCGGCATAGCCTGTTCCAGCTGACCGCGGCACTCGGCCTCCGCCACGACCTGAAATTCCGGACTGTCTGCCAGACCGTCGATAAATCCCTGAATCCTGTCTACGGACGAACGCGTTTCCGTGTGTTTCAGCAGCGCGATTTTACCACCGGCAGCATGCGCGCGCAAATGCTCCGCACATTGCCGGCCAGCCAGATAATTATCCGACACGATGGTAGCCGCCACATAACGGTCATCCTGCACATTCGTATCTACGGCAATAACCGGTACATGAGCATCATAGGCCGCTTTAAGAGCCGGTTCAATCCGCTGCCAGTCCACGGGATTGATAAACAGTACCTCCACGCCCTCGGCTATCAGCTCCCGCACTTCCTCTTCCTGCCGCTCTACCGACAACACCGGGTCCCGGCTGATAAGCACATCACCATGCCCCTCCACGGTCATGCGGATTTCCTCGTCCACAATTTCATAAAAGGGATTGTTAAGTGTCATATATACGGCCCCAAACTTGCGCCGGTGTTCCGTCTGCCGCTGGGAAAAATCTCCCTGCATGACCTGCCAGCCCACCAACGCCAGCATTATGATGCTTAAACCGCCAATCAGCCAGCCAAAAAGCTGCTCCCGTCTATCCATAGCTGTCAAACTCTGCCTTTCTTAGGGCGTGTTGATTAATTCAATCCACCCATATTCACAGACATTGACTGTCCCTGCTGCGTTGACAAATCCTCGACATAGCACCGCTATGCCTGCGGTTTGTCGCCTTGCAGAGGACAGCCACTATCTGCACAACACGCCCTAGTCATTTTCATTCAAATTATAACATAAACCTGCATTATTGACCGCAATCAGAAAAAAAATTACAAAACAAGACAAATGTCTTAGCTATTTCATGTTTAATTGTGATATAATAGTGAATAAGACTCACAATGTGTATGTAAACAAAGCAAGCTGAAGGTAATGTGTTATTTAGGAGGAATGAACAGCATGGACATCAAATACGACGTATCCATTACAGCCATCGGCAATCTGGCCAAGACCTTTCTTACCAACAACAACAGCGTAATCCTGTTGGATGAAGGCATCCGCCCCAATCTTTCCGATATGGTTATCCAGCACACCCCCGGAGAATTAACCGAGGATATCAAAAAGGGTGACAAACTGCTCATGGGCGGCATCAAGTACACCGTTGAAAAAGTCGGTGACGCCGTAAATGAAAACCTGCGCGAAGAAGGCCATTGCACGCTGGTGTTCAACGCTGAAGGCTCCATGCCGGGACAGATTATCCTCAAAGGCCCAGCCCTGCCGGTGCTTACAGTTGGCGCACATGTTACCTTTACCAAGAAATAAACACTTGTATTCACAAAGAAAATTTTATATAATTACCTTGAAATTGAAACAGGGGAGCTTGTTTAAGCAGGCTGAGAGGAAGTAATCGAACTTCGACCCTTTAACCTGATGCGGGTAATGCCGCCGTAGGAAGTCATACTGAGGGTTTTATTGCAGGAGATGCTTACGGCGTTTCCTGCTTTTTATTTTCGAAAGGTGGAATCAGTATGACCAATTCAAAAGGAATCTCCCTCTGGGAAAGCGGACTGCTTTGGTTCGGAGCAGCTCTCTCCCTGGCCGAAATGCAGACCGGCACTTATTTTGCTCCTCTTGGTTTAAAACAGGGACTTATCGCTATCGTGGCCGGGCATATTATCGGCTGTGCCCTGCTTTTTGCGGCCGGCATCATCGGCGGCAGAACGCACAAAAGCGCCATGGAAACCGTAAAAATGAGTTTTGGCAATAAAGGCGGCCGCCTCTTTGCCCTGCTGAATATCATCCAGTTATTAGGCTGGACGGGCATTATGATTTACGAAGGCGCACTGGCCGCCAGCACCCTGTTTGGCACAGGCCAGCAAATATGGTGTGGCGTTCTGGGACTGTTGATTATGGTTTGGATTGCTGCCGGCCGCAAAAATCTTGGCCGTTTTAACGTCATTGCCATGGGTGCCTTGCTGCTGCTGACCATCCTGCTTAGTACCGGCCTGTTTACTGTGACGGAATCTGCGCCCGTATCCGGCGAGGGTATCAGCTTTGCCCTGGCCTTGGAACTGTCCATCGCTATGCCGCTCTCCTGGCTGCCGCTTATCAGCGATTACACACGGTCAGCCCAGAATCCCGTCCGGACGACTGCGGTCAGCACCATTGTCTATGGCCTGGTCAGCTGCTGGATGTATGCTATCGGCCTGGGCGCTGCGCTGACCTTTGGTGAAAATGATATTGCGCAGGTTATGCTGAAATCCGGGCTGGGGATAGCCGGACTTTTGATAATCCTGCTGTCCACCGTAACCACTACTTTCCTGGACGCTTACTCTGCCGGGGTATCCAGTCAATCCCTGTTCAGCCGCTTTAACCCCAAGGCCGTTTCGCTTGCCGTCACCCTGCTCGGCACAATTGGCGCTATCCTGCTGCCCCTGCTGGATTTTACGGATTTTCTGTATTTTATAGGCTCCGTCTTTGCCCCAATGATTGCCGTACAGCTGACAGATTATTTCTTCACGGGCAGACATTACGAACAAACAGCCTTTTCCCGGCACAACCTGCTGCTTTGGCTTGCCGGATTCATTATTTACCGCCTGCTTATGCAGGCTGACCTGCCGCCGGGCAGCACCTTGCCAGCTATGCTGCTGACCATGCTGCTGTGCGCCGCCTGCAACGCTTTACGCCCCCAGGAAAATCCCGTCGAAGTGGAGGTGCACTAAAATGAATATCAACACGCAAAAATTAGTTATGGCCAGTGTATTCTGTGCCGTTGCCGTCGCCGGCAGTCTCTTTGCGCTGCCCGTACTAGGCAGTAAATGTGCCCCTGTCCAGCATATGGTCAATATTCTCTGCGGCGTCCTGCTGGGACCATGGTATGCCGTAGGCGCAGCTTTTACCGCCTCACTGCTGCGCAATCTTTTAGGCTTGGGCAGTGTTCTGGCTTTCCCCGGCAGTATGTGCGGTGCCCTGCTGTGCGGACTGGCCTATAAGCACACGCATAGTATCGTTGCAGCCCTTGCCGGGGAGGTTTTAGGCACCGCCCTGATAGGCGGTCTTTGCGCCTATCCCCTGGCCTTGCTGTTTCTCGGTCAAAGTGCCGGCAACATAGCCTTCTACGCCTACATCGTCCCCTTCCTTATCTCCACCGCCGCCGGCGCCGCCATCTCCGCTGTTCTGCTCTATAACCTGCAAAAGGTAAAAAAAATCCTGCCCAGCAGCAGTACAAATAATTACTCATAAAGCATCAATATTACTTCACCCTAAATCGCATCACCAAAGAGGCCAGCTTGCTCGTAAAAGTAAGAAGGCCTCTTTTTCATTTTTTGTCAGCAGGATTATAATCAACTAAACGCGAAAATAGACTTAGTGTGGAATGCTGAATTCCGCCTGTCATTTTCTGATAATTTCGATATATCTGCTTTCTACGGAGGCGAGGACATGGGGATTTTTTTACGGAAGATACCGTTTTGTACCCTGTTGTGTATTTTTTTGAGCGCTTTATTCCTGTCCACGCCGGTTTGGGCTTTGGAAGAATTAAAGGTCGGCTACGTACCGGGCACAGGCTTTTTGGATGAGGACAGGCCGGGACACATGCGTGGCAACGGCTATGAGTACATGGAATTTCTCTCTGGTTTTCTGGGTGCAAAGTTCACTTATATTCCCTGCGTGAACTGGTGGGAGGCCGGTGCGAAGCTGGAAAATATGGAGATTGACCTGCTGCCGGCTATGCCCGGCAATTACAAGACCCTACCCTTTGCCATGCGCACCGACCATGTTATCGCCCGTTTCCCGATGGAACTGGTGGTACAGGACGATTTTTCCGGCGGTCAGGTGCGTCTGGGCACGCTTGATTACAACTACCCAACCCCCAGCCTGCCAACCATTGCCAAGGAGCACGGCTTCAGCTATGAACTTATCACCTATAACGACCCCACGGCGATGAAAGCGGCTTTCACTGCCCGTCAGCTGGATGGCTACATACAGCCGCTGCTCCATCCCGAAAAAACAGAACGGGTATTGGCGCTGTTCGACCGGGTAAGCTATCGGCTGCTCCTGCACCGCAGCCGCCCTGAGCTATTGGCACGGCTCAACACCGCTCAGGACAGCCTGCTGCTGAATCAGCCCAATATCCGCAACCGCCTCAATGACAAATACGAACGGGCCAAGGGTTTCCCCCTCGTCCTCTCTCCGGCGGAGAAGGCTTACCTGCAGGAAAAAAAGACCTTGCATGTGGCGGTTCTGATGCAAAACAAGCCCTATTTCTACCGGGATGAAAACGGCAACTGGGCAGGCGCCACCAAGGCGCTGCTGACACAGCTGGAACATGATTTGAGCATACAGACTGAGCTGGTGGAAATAAATTCGGCGGAAGAATTGCGGCGGCTGCTCACCCGTGGTTCCGTAGACTTCGTAGCTGATGTTCCCTGCGATTTCAGCTGGCTGGACGGACTTGGTCTTACCCCCACCCAGTCATATCTGGAAGTTGGCTATGTGCCCGTAACCCGGCCTGGCGCTGCCACTGGCAAAACCGCCCGGGTCGCTGCCGTGGACGGCAACTTTGAAACCGTGACCTTCACTATGACCCTGTATCCCCCTGAGCAAATCGTCAGCTGCCGCAGCTGGGCGGAATGCTTTTCCGCCGTGGGCAGCGGTCTGGCGGATGTCACCTATGTACCGCGCGCCGCTGTTCCCTATCTGATTGAAGCAGCGTCAGCCTACAATCTGTCGGCTGACACGGAAAGTGTTTTCATGGAATCCCTCAGCTTAGGCGCAGCCAAGGATGCTGACCCCCGGCTATGGCAGATACTGGACAAGGAAATCAACCACCTGCCGCCCAGCCTGCTGTCTGATGCCCTGAGCCAGACAGCCCATGAAAACGTCCATCAGCTGAACCCGCTCTACCTGCTCTATCACTATCCGCTGCAATCAGCCCTCATCATCTTCCTGTTCATGGGTTCGATTATGGGCATTGTCTACTACCGTTCACGGAGCCACCGCCGCCAGCTGGCGGCTATGGAACAGCTGGCCTACACGGACAGCCGCTGTCAGCTGCCCAACCAGCTGTATTTGGAGCACCATTTGGAACACATCCTCAGAAACATACGGCGCGAACATGACGCTGCCACCTGCTTTGTCACCGTCTTTGCCGCCAGCGCTCCGGCAGGGCCGCACCACCATGACCGGCATATTTTCGCTGAGCCGGTAAAAACAGCCGCCAATCTGCTAAACTCCAAAGATTGGGTCGCAGCCACTGCCGCCGGCGCCATGCCTGGGGAACTTATCTGCCTGTGTGCAGCCGGCAGCCCTCAGGTAATGCAAAATCTGGCCGCCGAATTTGCTGTGGATATGACAAGCGCAGATGGAAGCCTCAGCTGGTACGCCGGTCTTTGCCTGCTGCAGGGCAACTCCCTGACACAGGCGGCAGAAAACGCTGCCCTTGCCTGTCAGGAGGCTCTGGAAAATAATCTCAAAGCAAAGTTTTGGACAAACACCAATACCTGATATATAGGAGGAAATAACATGAGTAAGCTGCCTGTAATTTTAATCGTTGATGATGATGAAATGAACATCGTCATGGCCAAAAGCATTCTGGAAATGAAAGTCCGGGCTGAAATTCTCACCGCCAGCAGCGGCACCGCCTGCCTGAATCTGCTCCGCGGCAGACAATCTCCCGTCGACCTCATCCTGCTGGATATCGCCATGCCCGGCATGGACGGCCTGCAAACCCTGGCCGCCATCCGTCAGGACCCCGTCCTCAAGGACAGCAAGGTTATTTTCCTGACCGCTGCCGCTGACAAGGATACCATTATCAAGGCCAGCCAGCTGAAAATTGCCGACTATGTAAAAAAGCCCTTTGTCCCCGAAGACTTAGTCGCCAGAGTGGAAAAACACCTCTTCCCGGCCATTGATGACCCAGAGGTCAATGATATCTTCAAGGCACTGGACAATCTGGGTCTCTGACCAAGAGAAAGGAGCAGCCTTATGGGCGCGCATAATCAGCAGAACGGCATTTTGGACGGTATTATCATCCCCTGGGCCAGCCGTCTCCTCAAAATCCCCTACCTTAGAGCCATAAGGGAAACCTTCTGCACCTTAATGCCAGTCATCGTCCTGCTGACGCTCATCGACATGGCCGGCTGCCTGCTTTGCGACCCGGCCGGAGCCGTACTCGGCGAGGAAGGGCTGGGCTTGGGTGTCTTTCTGAGCGGCGGCCTCCATGACGAAGCCTATCGGGAATCTTCTTTCTATGCGGCCATGTCCCATATCCGCGTCTGGCTGAAAGTCACCATCCTGATAAATTCCCTGCTCTTTTCCCTCGTGCTGACGGAAAAACTGGCTAAACTCTGGCATGGCGAACGCATTTTATCCATAGTCTGCACCGTCTCTTCTTATCTGTTTCTGCTGGCAGGCTTTGACGGCAATCTCGATGCCCTCGCCGGTTATTTTACCGGACGCTCCTTCTTCCTCGCACTCCTCATTGCCACGGTAAGCGTCCTCGTTTTCAGCCGCCTGACCCGCATCCGCTGGCTGCGCCTGCCGGTTCCTCAGGGAATGCCCCGGGAAATGCAAAACTCCATGATTTTATTCCTGCCCTTAGGGCTGACCCTGTTTGCCTCTTTATTCGTGTCTTTTGCCTGGCTGTCGGTGGAGCAGAGTCTGCATGCCCTGCCGGCCATACTGCGGGAATATGTCAGCACCGGTCTTGTGCAAAGCCCGGCCGCAGCCATCCTTTACGAGCTGGTACGCCGCTTTCTCTGGTGGCTGGGTCTTAATGGCAGCAGCCTTACCTTCTTTTGGAACGAAGCCTTCTATGTACCTGCCCAGCTGGCTAACGAATTGGAAAACAGCAAATACATTTTCACGATAGAATTTTTTGATGCCAACTCCATTTCCCTGCTGGGACTGGCTATTTCCGTCTGGGTATTTTCCTCCCGGGAAAAACTGCGCCATTTGTCAGCCTACAGCCTGCCATGCCTGCTGTTCTCCATCAACGAGCCGTTCCTCTTCGCCCTGCCCATTGTCCTCAATCCCCTCTTTCTCGTGCCCTATCTTCTGGCTCCCATGCTGAATGTCTACATCGGCTATCTGGCCATCAACTGCGGCATTGTGCCGTTGTTCCGCTACGGAGTAGATGCTACTGTGCCCGTATTTATGCAGGGCTGGCTTTCCACCGGAGACGTCATGGGCGCGGTATTGCAGCTGGTCTGGCTCAGTCTGGACATCGTCATCTACACCCCCTTTGTCATCATCTTCAATATGCTGACCAAGGAGGAGGACGCTATCGAGGAGGCGAATGCGTATGAAACTTAGCAGCCACGACCTGCTAAAACGGCGGTTTATCGCGTTCGCCTGCCTGCAGGCCTTCCTGCTGTGCCTGGCCATCTTCCTGTCCATCAATTATTTCGGTTCTGATGTATGGGCGCGCCGTGATTCCGTGGGCATGATACTGGCAAGCGACAAAAATGCTCCCGGCTGGCCCCGGGATATGTATCACGGACTGCAAAAAGCCTGCCGGGACAGGGGCTGCACCCTTTATATCGAAGACCGGGTCAGCAGCGATGACAACAGTCTGGCAAAGGTTACAGATTCTCTGGTGAAAAAGGGGGTCAAAAAAATTTTTTTGGCCAACCCCGGCTATCAGCATAATCTGGAAACCATTGCCCGTCAGTACCCACAGGTGGAATTTTACGCCAACTCCGTCGGCGAAACCATTTCCGACAAAATCTTCAACTATTCCGTCCGCTATTACGAAGTGCGTTATCTGGCCGGTATTCTGGCCGGGCTCCACACGCAAACAGGCATTGTGGGGTATCTGGCGCCCTTCCCGGCACTCGAAACGCGCCGTGACCTCAACGCATTTGCTCTGGGCGTGCAAAAAGTCCGCCCCGAAGCCCGGATTCTGGTGTACTGGACAGGCCAATGGATTTCCGCCGAAAAAGAAACCAATGCTCTGTCCCTGCTCAAGCATGACGGTGCCGATGTCATCACCTACTTCGCTGCCTCCCAGCATGCCTCCCGGGAAGCAGCTGCCTTAAACCTTGACTACATAGATTTCCATACAGCAGGGCTGACCTTCCCCCTCCATTGCATTGCCGCGCTGGAAACCGACTGGGCAAAAGTCTATGCCGAACTGCTCCGCACCACCCCTGCCAAAACCTCAGCCAAGGTCTACTGGCAGGGAATGCTGGACAATGTGATAACCCTCCATCTCTCCCCCAATCTCACGCCACGGGAAGAGGCTTTGGTTATCAGGGCCCGGCAGGAATTATTGCAGGGCTACCCTGTATTTTCTGGAAACATCATTGACCGCGAAGGCCAGACACGCTGCCGGGAAGGCGAAGTTATCGCCAACAGCGACCTGCGGGAAAAAATGAACTGGCTGGTGAAGGGAGTGGAAATCATTGAAGCAAGATAATCTGCCGGAGACTTCCCCGAAAAAAAGAATGCTGGCCTTTACCATGCGCCTGCTGGGACAGTTCCTGTTATTTTTCGCCATTCTCCTGTTCATCGGCTTTGCCCTGCAAAGCAAAATGACGGACTCCCTCAACCATGAAGCGGAAAAATTCAGCAGCCGTCAGGGAGAGCAGTTCTCCTTTGTTTACTACAATATCTTTCGCGCAGAGATAGCGGAATTAACCAAAGCCGCCCACCTGATTGCCACCCACAAAATAGCCCCGGCAGACGGCGTGCAGGCCATCAGCGACAACGTCCAGCAGGGCGGCCTGCTGGACATCAACGGGCACAGTCTAATAGGCATCGCCCTGCCCGAAGAAGCGCGGCTGCAATGCGCCCGTACCCTGCAGGGAGAGCCAAGCTGGCGCTACTACAAGGATGTAGGGCTGGTCGCCATGGTTCCCGTCTACGAAGGCCCCGTCATCCGCTATGTCCTCTGCAAGCTCTACACGGAAACCTCCCTGCAAAACGGCACCTCACCCTTTCATCTCTCTGCTGAACGGGCTGATGAAAAGACCCTGCTTTACGATATGAACAGCCAACGGGTAATTGCCCCCTTTAAGGGATATACTGACAGCCCCTTTTACGATGCCGCCGGCAATGCCCCTCTGGGGCTGGACAGGCTGCTGAGCCGGCTTGACAAGGGGCAGGAAAATGATGCTGCCATCTTCGACCCGGAGCTGAGCGCTGATTACATGCTGTACGCCGCACCGGTTTCCGGCACGAATTTTCTGGTCATCGGCTATCGGGAATGGCGCTCCGTCATGACCGGCATCACCAATATTCACCTGATTGTCCTCTGGGTCTTTGGCCTGCTGGTGGTACTCTTCTGTGTTTTCATCCTCTACACCTTTGCCAATCAGGTAGCTGCCGAAGAAAGCACAGCCCTCCGCGAAGCCCGTGACGAGGCTCTGCGCGCCAATCAGGCCAAAAGTGAATTCTTAGCCAATATGAGCCACGAAATCCGCACTCCCCTCAATGCCATTCTGGGCATGAATGAAATGATTATGCGCGAAGCCAGCGGCACCATGAAGAAATATGCCTTCAATATCAAAAGTGCCGGTGACACACTGCTGTCCATCATCAACGACATTTTGGACTTCTCCAAAATCGAATCCGGCAAAATGGAAATCGTCCCCGTCAGCTACAGCCTGAGCTCCGTCCTCAACGATGTCTACAACATGGTCAGCTACAAGGCAGGGCAGAAGGGGCTGGCCTTCCACATGGACGTTGACCCGCATATCCCCGACGCCCTGCACGGTGATGAAGTGCGCCTGCGGCAGGTGGTCGTAAACATCCTCAACAACGCGGTCAAATACACCCCCAAAGGCTCAGTAACCTTCAAGGTACAAGCCGTGGGCACACCGCAGGATGACAGGCTTGAGCTGGAATTTATCACACAGGATACGGGCATCGGCATCCGGGAAGAAGACAAGGCCAAGCTCTTTTCCAAGTTCCAGCGGCTGGATTTGGAAAAGAACCGCAATATCGAAGGCACCGGGCTGGGGCTGGCCATCACCGTGCGCCTGACGGAAATGATGCAGGGCAGCATCAGCGTGGACAGCATTTACGGCGAAGGCAGCACCTTCACCATCCGCCTGCCCCAAGCCGTAGAACATGACGAACCCATCGGCGACTTTAACGCGCGTATTGAAGCGGCCCTGCATGAAGAAAAACGCTATAAGGAAAGCTTCACCGCCCCCACGGCCAAAATCCTCGTGGTTGACGATAATGACATGAATCTGACCGTTGTGCAGAGCCTGTTGGAAAAAACACAACTGCAAATCCATACCGCTGGCAGCGGTAAAGAGTGTCTGGAAAAAATTGCTAAGGAACATTACGACATCGTCTTTTTAGACCACATGATGCCGGAAATGGACGGCATTGAAACCCTCAGCCGCGCCAAGGCCCTGACCGACAGCCCCTGCAAAAATACGCCCTTTATTGCCCTGACCGCCAACGCCGTGGCCGGCGTCAAGGAAATGTTTCTGGAAAAGGGCTTCGATGATTACCTTTCCAAGCCAGTGGACGGCAAGACACTGGAACGCATGGTACAAAAATACCTGCCCCCGGAAAAAATCGCTGTCACCGCGGAAAACGCCGCTTCTTCCCCCAAACCGCAGACAGAAGAACCAGCACCTGCACCGCCAGCCGCAACCGCCCATCCTGCGGAAGAACAAATCGACCTGCCCACCGCCCTGAAATACTGCGGTGGCAATGAGGAAATGCAGAAAAAATTCCTGAGCATGTTCGTCGCCCGCCGCGAAGCTGTCACCAAACAACTCGAAAATGACCTGACCACCAACAATATCGCCGACTATACCACCCACGTCCACGCCCTCAAATCCACGGCTCTTTCCATCGGCGGCATAAAACTCTCCGAAGCCGCCAAAGCCTTGGAAATGGCAGGGCACGCTTACTGTGACGGCCCAGAAGCAGAAAAGGCCGGACATTTGCAGTACATCAGGGAACACCATGACGATACGCTGAAATTATATCAGCTACTGGAGGAAGAGGCCAAACAACGTTTCCTATAATAAAAAAATTATACTATAGCTTATCCACACACATAAATTGCAGTTTATTGGTTAGTGCGTGCTAAATATATCCCGTTCATACGCAGCACGGGGTTCACGGGGAGTAATTTTTCTGTTTCCGCTAAACGACCCGCCCTGATAATTTCAGCTGTCCAGTTACCTGCGCCGGGCAGGCCAACGGCGC
>NZ_CAJODG010000061.1 GCF_905233635.1 Selenomonas sp. AE3005
CATCATTGTACCAGGGACGGGTACGCGGGTCGAGCGTTCCCGTGCTCTTGTTCTGCGTGCGGTAGGAAGCAAAATAGCCGTCCTCCGCGCCGATGTTCAGGTCAAGAATTTCCGGGTCGGAAGTCCCCAGCGCCAGAGAAGCAATGGACTTGATTCTGCTTTCATCCCCGTTGAACTCCGTCATCAGGTCTGCGGCATACTGCGCTGATGCGCCTTTCTTCATCAGCCAGCCGTCCAGATCATTCTGCGCCGCGTTCATAGATGCAGTAAACTCCGCATTGACTGCAGATTCCAGATTCTTGTCCGCCGTATAAAAGCCGATGATGGAGATTACTGCCAGCAGCGCACCGACAATGCCTGACAAAATATAAAACTTTTGCCGAATTCCCATAAACATCCATCCTCTCCTTGTATTTGTAAATCCCCAATCATAACCATTTGTTTTTTTATTTCTACACCAATGCAATAAATCCTTTTGCAAATAAAAATTTTCTAAAAATATATGACAGCAAAAAACCCTCCCCGAAGGGAGGGCCGTATGCGCTTATTTACTGACCGGATTCAATCAGGCCGTAATTGCCATCGGTACGCTTGTAGACCACCTGTACATCCTCTGTCTCCGAATTGCGGAACACGAAGAAATTGTGATTCAGCAGGTTCATCTGCATGATAGCCTCCTGCACGTCCATGGGTTTAACCACAAAACGTTTGGTCTTAACTACCTGATACTCTTCATCATCAGCAGGTGCATCTACCGGTGCAGCCTTGAAGGCCTCTGCCTTAAAGCCGCCGCCGCGGAACCGGCGGGCCAGTTTCGTTTTCTGTTTATGAATCTGGCGTTCGAGTTTTTCCACTACCAGATCAATCGACGTGTACATATCCATCGTGGCTTCCTCGCCGCGAAGCAGGATGCCATTCTGCACGGGAACCGTCACCTCAACAATGTGCCGCCCCTTCGATACGGTCAGCAGAACCGAAATGTCACCTACATTGTCAAAATACTTGGTGACTTTGCCTACGCGCTTTTCTACATATTCACGCAGGGAAGGAGTAATCTCGATGTTCTTGCCTCTTACAGTGAATGTTGCCATACGACACATCCCCTTTCTTTGATGCCGCAGGACTAAGCCTGCAGATAATTAGCAACTTATGAGGTTTATACTTTATATATTCGCGCCCCCGAAGAAAATCCCTTCTTTTATTTGCGTAAAAATAAAAAAAGCCTTCCCCTTTTTTCAGGGGAAGACTCATTTTCGCGTATAAAGATAATTATGCCGTCTTTACAACGTTAGACGCCTGTGGGCCACGAGCACCTTCCACGATGTCGAATTCTACATCCTGACCTTCGTTAAGCGTCTTGAAGCCTTCGTCATTGATAGCGGAGAAATGTACAAATACATCGTCGCCATCTTCACGAGCAATAAAGCCATAACCTTTTTCAGCGCTGAACCATTTAACTTTACCTACCATCGAGATTCCTCCTACTTGAAACTTACCAGTCGCTAAACCACGACCCAATAATAATTATAAATCCTGATTATTGAACTGTCAACCAATTCATATATATGTGTACAATTATAAAGAGAAAAATTTTTTCCTTCCTTATAATACTTTAGACAGGAAGTTCTTTGTTCTCTCCTGCTGCGGATGTTCAAACAGTTCCTGCGGCGAACCCTGCTCCAATACCTGCCCATCGTCTACAAACAGTACCCTGTCGGCCACTTCCCGGGCAAAACCCATTTCATGCGTGACGATGACCATGGTCATGCCCTCTTTCGCCAGGGAACGCATAACGTCCAGAACCTCACCGACCATCTCCGGGTCTAAAGCCGAGGTCGGTTCGTCAAACAGCATAACCTTTGGTTCCATGGCCAGGGCCCGGGCAATGGCCACACGCTGCTGCTGGCCGCCGGAAAGCTGGCTGGGGAAGCTCTCCGCCTTATCAGCCAGACCCACTCTCGCCAACAATTCTTTGGCTTTCTTGGCAGCATCGTCACGGCTGACCTTTTTCACCTTCATCGGTGCCAGCATGATATTTTCCAAAGCCGTCATATGCGGAAACAAATTAAACCGCTGGAACACCATGCCGACTTCTTCACGCACTTTGTTGATATTGGCCTCGCCATCGAGCGGCGTGCCGGCCACCGTGACTTTGCCAGCAGTGGGTTCCTCCAGATAATTCATGCAGCGGAGCAAGGTGCTCTTACCGGAACCGGAAGGACCAATCAGCGCCACAACTTCCTGAGGCTCGATATGCAGATTGACGCCTTTGATGACTTCCACCTCGCCAAAGGCTTTATGTAAATTTTCAATGACGATCATCTTTTGCAAACCTCCACTCCAAGAATGCCACGAACCGGGAAATCGTCAAGGTCATAATCAGATAGATTATGGCCACACAAGTCCAAATTTCCACCGAGGCATAAGTCTTGGCAATAATCAGCTGACCACGACGGGTAAGTTCCTCAAAACCGATAACCGACACCAGCGAGGAATCTTTGAGGAGGGCAATAAACTCATTGCCCAGCTGGGGAATAACCCGTTTAAAAGCCTGCGGCACAACGATATAGCGCATGGTCTGCAGCCACGTCATGCCCAAAGAACGGCCGGCCTCCATCTGCCCCTTGTCGATGGACTGAATGCCGGAACGAAAAATTTCCGCCACGTAGGCACCGGAGTTCAGACCACAGGCACTGATAGCGGCCACATACGGGTCACTGCGCTGTCCCGTCATAAGCGGCAGGGCAAAATACACCAGAAAAATCTGCACGAGCAGCGGCGTGCCCCGGAAAAAGTCTACATATACAGCGGCCAGCATACGGAAAATTTTTATTTTACCGATACGGGCAATACCCATAAATAAACCGATAATAATACCTACAGCCACCGAAAGAGCCGTAATCTTAATCGTAATCCCTGCCCCCAGCAAGAGCAGGGGAAAGGACTGTACAACCAAGTCAAAATTAAAATCCATTTCCTTCACCCTACTTATATTTATTCAGAAAACATGTATAATTATAGAGCAACCTGCCTGACTTGTCAATACAAAAAGCCTCCCCCTCCGAGGGGAAGGCTTGCAAGTCTTACATTACTTCTTGGCGCCGAACCATTTAGCATAAATCTTGTCGTATTCGCCGTTCTCCTTGAGTTTCTTCAGAGCAGCGTTGACATCATTCTGCAGCTTTTCGTTGTCCTTGTTGATGGCAATGCCATAATCTTCAGCCGTCAGCTTTTCTTCCAGCGTCTTTACGCCTTTGGCAGCGTTCTTGGTGATGAAGTAGTCATTAACAGGACGGTCATTGACCACAGCATCTACACCACGCGCCTTGAGTTCCATAAAGCAGTCAGCCGGCGTGTTGAGTTCCTTGATTTCCACGCCTTCGATTTTCTTTACTTCGGCAGCGCTGGTCGTGCCAATCTGGACAGCCACCTTCTTGCCCTTCAAATCGGCAAATTTCTTGATGGCCGTCTCATCATCACGCACCACCATGGTGAGGCCGGACTGGTAATACGGCTCGGAGAAACGTACATTCTGCTTGCGCTCATCGTTGATGGTCATGCCGGAGATAACCACATCTACGCTCTTGCCCTGCAGTGCCGGAATCAGACCGTCAAAGCCCAGATTCTGAATTTCCACATCGCGGCCCATTTCTTTGGCAATGGCGCGAATAAGATCCATATCAAAACCCTGATATTCCTTCTGTCCCTCATCCTGGAACTCGAACGGCGGAAAGTCGATGGAAGAACCGACCTTCAAAACCTTCGGAGCCTCGGCCTTGCCGGCACCATTGCCGCCGCCGCAGCCGGCCAGAGCAAACACAGCAAAAGCGCTGGCTGCTACAAGAGACATAATTTTTTTCATGTTCATAGATAATCCCCATCCTCGAATTAAATTTACAGTGAAACAAAAATGGAGTCTGAGCGTTTCGCTCAAACTCCACTCGTCACGCACAATGCTATTATAACGCCGTTGTACAAATTTTGCAAAGGCAAAATTTGCGGAGCGTATAATTACATTGCTTCGCCTCTCTTCTGATTGAAGCAGTCACGGCAGTATACCGGACGGTCATTTTTCGGCTCAAAAGGAACTTCAGTTTCCTTGCCGCATTCAGCGCAGACAACCTTAAACATCTGACGCTGTTCGCCACCATCACGGCTACGACGACGCTTGTCACGGCAGTCACGGCAACGAGCCGGTTCGTTCTCAAAACCCTTCTCAGCGTAGAATTCCTGCTCACCAGCGGTGAACGTAAATTCCTTACCACATTCCTTGCATACCAAAGTCTTGTCTTCAAAAGCCATACGATAATCCCCTTACCTAAAAAGAAATAATATTTAGATGTCCCTGTGTTCCCTGTGTCCCCATTTATTGATAGAATACGCCGAGAATAGAACGCCTATGTTTATTATTGTATATTATTCTTTTCACAAATGCAAGTGTTTTTTATATTGTGCAAAAATTCTCCCATATCTCTACATAACGCTGTTCCAGCTCCTGCATATAGTTTTTGGCATCCATCAGCGGCGATTTGACAAGGTTGGCGCGCAGGCCGGAATGATAGGCAGCGATAAGCTCAGGGCTGCTGCCCAGCTGCACCGCCCGGCGCACATAATTGATGTCATTTTCTACCACCAGTTCGCTGACACCGGCATTGGCCAGAATTGATGCACCAAACCTGGAACCGTGCCGCTGTCCCCTGAGGCTTACCACCGGCACGCCCATCAGCAGCGCCTCGCAGGTAGTCACGCCGCCATTGTAGGGCATGGTGTCCAGCGCTATATCAATATCCCGGTATTCCTCCAGATAATCAGGACTGTAAGGGCGCATTTCCACCTTTGACAAGTCAAAATTCAGGCGTTTGAGCCTGTCCCTGATAACGGCTTTGCCGGAGGGGATACTGAGCGTCTTGCCCTTTAATACCAACTTGGAACTGCGCACCTGTTCCAGAATCCCCCTCCACAGAAGCAAAGTTTCATCGGTCAGCTTGGCCAGATTATTAAAAGAACCGAAGGTCACATAGCCGTTTTTAAGACACGGTGCCTCATAGCCAGCGTCAGGAATTTCCCGCACAGCTCCCGGCGCATAACAGAGATGGGAATGAGGCAGACGCAATATCTTTTCCGTAAAGCCTTCCGCGGCAATATTGCCTGCAGGCAGGCAGACTTCATCGGACAGGAAATAATCAATGGTGCCAAGCCCCGTGGTATTCATATAGCCAATTCCTGCCACCTGCACCGGTGCCGGACGATAGGCCATAATGGGCATGCAGTTATTCTGGCTGTGACCTGATAAATCCACCAGTATATCTATATTGTCTTCAGCTATCAGCCGCGCCGCCGTTCTGGGGCTGCGGCCGCGCAAATCGCGCCATGTGACCGGGGCAGACATCAGACGCTTGGTCACATTGTCCCGCTGGCCGGTGGAATACACATACACGGAAAAGCGGTCGCCGTTAAAATTGCGCAGCAACGGCGCCACAAAGTTGGCCACTGCATGCTGGCGAAAATCCGGCGAAACATAGCCCAGCCGCAGTTTTTTATGCGGCAGTTTCTTTTTATGTTCATGGAGATACGGCGTAACCTGCAGCAGCGTTTCGTATTTTTCCGCCACCTGCCGTCCCTCGATGGCTCCCTGCTCACGATAGTTACGCATAAACAGGTATTTGCTATAGGCATCAGCCTTTTCCTCTTTATCGCCGGCCAGCTTGCTGTAGGCCAGCAGCATTTCTGCCGCCATATCGGGGCGGGCCGCCAGATAATAGGCATCAGCGAGCCAGGCTCTGGCCTTCTGCACCATGTAGTAGTACAAACCGTAAGCAGGGTCTTCCGGTGTCAGCACCAGAATCTTACCGCTTAATTCTGCCAGCAGCCTTGACAGGATGGGGATTTCCTCGTCCAGCCTGAATTCCAGCCCGGCCAGGCCGCCAGCCACCAGACGCCCTCTGAGATGACCGGGCTTTTTTTGCAGGATTTCATTTACCAGAGCACGGGCCTCTTCATAATCCCCCATATACATGGCTGCCTCTGCCATAATCGCCGGGCCGTCCATACTTTCTGCATTTATATTCCATAATTCCCGTGCACAGGCGCGCATCCCCTTCGGGTCGCCGTCACGGGCAAACTTATCCGCCAGATTTATCCAGTTTAAAGTCTCCTGCTCCATAAATAGACTAACTCCCAAGATTTGTTTAAATGCTTACGTATTACTTATATTGGTTCTACACTATTGGTTCTACACATCTGCCCACTTATCCTTTATTTGCTCGCAAAAGTTCCACCAGCACATCGTGGGCAGCCGTATAGTGATTAAGCCGTGAAGCCAGCCATCCGGCTGTTTTCCTGATAATAACAGGCACATTCTCCTGCCCTGTCTTTCCATACAGCTCCAGCAATAGCAAAAATTTCCATATCTCCCATTGTACCACAAAATACAGGCCGTTATAAACGTACGTCCCTAAAACCGCGCAGGGATAAAGCTCCTTGAACCACTCATTGACCAGATAGTTTTCCAGCATCAGACCGTATGACTGTTCGATTTTCTCCTCCAGCTCTGCCTGTGCCCCGTCCATTTCCGGCAGTTCAAGGTTTGCAGCCATAGCCAGATAGTTTTTCGTCTGCTGCGTATTGTCCTCAATCCCTGCTGCAAAACGGCAGAAGAAATCTGCCTGACGTGCGGGTTTCCAGGGTGTCCAGACTATATCTTCCGTATCCCGGCCCCATGGCAATTTTTCATCAGCCTCAGCCAATTCCTGTAGAAGCACGCTCAAACGCTGATTCAAGGACAGGTTTCTGTCCTGTAAAATTTCCATGCCCCTTGCCTGCCAGTCAAAAAAATTCAAAGTCTGCAAATTTTCCGCATCGCCTGCCGGCTGAAAATACTTGCTGCGCGTCGATTGTATCTGCCGCTGTACTAGCTGTAGCGGCTCTTCATTTTGCAAAATCAGCTCCGCCGCCACAGGGCAGGTCACGCATAAAGCCCGTTCCAAAGTTTGCCCAGGAAAAAGCCGGGTCTTACGGGGGTATTCCGCACACACATCCGTGAGCATCTGCTCTCCGTATTTAAATTGCAGACCACATAAACCATCTGACCGCAAAAATACGCAGTGATCGTCCTTATGCCGAAACCCGAAACTATCGGCCTCTGGCAAATACACTAACCCCTGACACAGTTTTTCTCCTTCGGCACCTGTCACGGCACGATAACGAGCCAAGGCAGCATCATCGAGAATCTGCTGCCAGCCATAGCAGCAAATAGAACCGCCGCATTTACTGCCATCACAGAAAAATTTTTCCAGATACGACGGTTCAATACAGGTAAATTCTTTTTGCTCCATATATCACACCTCAGGGTTCAGTTCCCGGCCATATTCCCTGATAAAGGCTTTCTGGTACCCCTTGTACTCATAGGCCAGCGGCTTTTCCTTCGGGCAATGGATACACCAAAAATCCTGTTCCTGATTGGGAACTACAACTTTGTACCCTCGGCGCTGCATTTCCTTACATATAGAAGTATCATACAGGTGCCAGCCGGTGAAGATATCCTCGCGCCAGGGCACATCGTACTGGGTGGCAATGAACAGGCCGTCCACAGCCTCAACCTCCTGATATGCGCCCTCCGGCTCCCGGCAATGGGAATCCACTACGCTTTCCGGCTCGCAGGCATGGAGCACCCGGCCATAAGTCCGCAGGCCGTCCCACCATACGCCGCTGCGCGGCAGACTGCGGCAGCCAATCACGCCCACCGCCCCGATAGTTTCATCGGCAAAAATCCGCAATAAATCCTGTACAAGATTTTTATTGACCACCAGCGTGTCCTGATGAAGATACACCTTGTACCGGGCATCGCTCATGTTCATGCCCTGATTGTATCCGGCACACATAGAAACTGCCCCCTGCACGGGAATAAATTCCGCCGTCATCCCCGCGGGGATATTGAGGCTTTCCAAATAAAGACGGCACTCACGGTACCAGTCGTCACTATTAACGCAGGTAATAAAGGCAATTTTATCCTTATTAAGTTTACCCATTCTGCTTCACCTGCCACTCCTGCCATAAGCCCTGTAACATTTCCGTCTCCTCTGCCGTGGTGGCGTTGTTAAGCGCCCCCTGCAGCATAAGCCCTGTCTCAGCCAGCTCCTCCGGGGAATATTTCAGCAGCTGACGGTAAAAACGCTCCTGATGAAAAACCGCCTGCTTGATAAAGGCCGCCGCGTAATCGGCAAAAAATCCCTGCTGCTGATAAAACTGCCAAAACAGGCGGCACTGCCGCCCGGCATCCACATCGTATTCAATACGGTGCAAATATGTGGAAAACTGCCGCCGGATTTCCTTGGTGTACATGGATTTCAGCAAAGCCATTTCCGGCATAGACCTGTCGGCCCTGACCAGCCAAAACTCCGTATTGATATCATCTCTGTCATTTGCAAAGCCAGCCTCCAGCAGCTGCTGCAAAATCCTGTCATCAGCCGGGCGCTTTTGCGGCTCCATATAGACCATCTTGTAATAGGAAGCATATAAAAGGCGCTCAAATTCCTCCCGGGCAAACAGCCGGGCAACAACATTATAATAATGTCCGTCGCGCAAATCCTCCAGCTGGCTGTAATGACGGATATTGCGAAAGCTGGTAAGCAGCGTCCCCGTTTCCTTTAAATATCCGGAAAAACCGGCGGCAATATCCTGCGGATTGCCGGCCTGCTCCAGCGTCAAATCCGAAATAATGTAATCAAAAAACTCCTGCTCATAGGGCAGGCGCTCTGCCAGATAATTCACCAGCTGAAAGTCTACGCCTAAATCCTGATAGTCAAGTACGGCATCGCTGTCAGCTGTCACCGCATAAAGCTCCGCGCAGGGAAACATCTGCCGCAGCCTTGGCAGGTATACCAAATCCTCCACCACCAAAATTTTCAGCGGCAGTTCACCCGGCTGCATAAATTGTAACAACTCTGGCTTTATCTTCTCCGGCAACGCTTTGGCCTCCCCTGCAAAAGTCTCAAATTCCGAAACCGTTCAGTTCATTATTATAACGCCGTTGTTCCAGTTTTGCCATAGGCAAAACTTCCTCTTGGCGTTATAACGCGGCCAGTAATGCTTGACAACCTTTCATGACATCCTGATAAGTCACTTCAAAATTGCCTGTGTACCAGGGGTCAGCCACCTCCCGGTTCTCCCCGGCAAAACTGAGCAGCAGCTTGCATTTATGCAGGGTATCGCCCCCTGTCAGTCTCCGCAGGTCGCGCATATTTTCCTCATCCATGGCAATAATATAATCAAAGGCCTCATAATCAACCCTCTGTATCTGCCGGGCCTGACGTCTGCTATAAGGTATGCCATGCTCACGCAATGCCGCCTTCGTCCCCGGATGTGTATCACTGCCAATTTCATCGGTACGGCAGGCCTTGGACTCCACCAAAATTTCCTGCTCCCTGCCAGCCTGACGCACAAGTTCCTTCATTACAAACTCAGCCATAGTCGAACGGCATATATTGCCGTGACAGACAAATAAGATTTTTTTCATAACGTAAAAACTCCTTAATCCCTTGATATATAAGGCCTCACAGCCATTTAAAAGTTTTCAGGAAACGGCATGAAGCAGCGTGAAGACGCTGCGGTTGTGGTTTCCGTCAGCCTGCGAAGCCCTGCACGAAGAACTTGATGAAAGCGATGGTCTGCGGCTGATAGATGATATCCACCAAAAACGCGCCGACGATCGGGACAATCATGAAGGCCTTTCTAGACATACCGTACTTGTCCTTGACAGCCGTCATGTTCACGATTGCGGTGGGCGTAGCGCCGAGGCCGTGACCCAGAAGGCCCGCGCACATTACTGCTGCGTCGTAGTTCTTTCCGAGGATCGGGAAAACGACGAATATGGAAAGGAGCACCAGTACCACCACCTGCGCGACGACGATGAGCAGGACCGGTCCGATCAGGTCAAGCAGCTGATACAGGTTCAGGCTCATCAGCGCCATGGAAAGATACAGGTTCAGCATGACATCGCCAGTGCCGTCCACCAGCGAAAATCGAAAATGATACCAGTGGAACTGCTCGTTCAGGTTGCGGACAAGCATAGCGGCGAACATTGCGCCGACATAGGACGGGAAGCTCATTCCGATCAGCTTGCCAAGCCAGCCGGAGATCTCTGTTCCCAGCGCCATGCAGAACAGGATCGCGGTCACGTTCTTCAAGATGTCCAGATTGGTGAGCTTATAACGCCGTTGTTCCAGTTTTGCCATAGGCAAAACTTCCTCTTGGCGTTTCCCTAAAGGACTAGCTTCGCTTCGCAACGAGGCGGGAGATATGCCACCTGCTGAGGTGGGGGACATTTTCTTGCCTCGTTATCGCCGTGTCCTGCGTTGATCTCTTCGACGGAGGTGTCCAAAGTCTCGGAGGTGTCCGGGGTCAGGTGGCTCTTCTCGATCAGCATACGGGCCACCGGGCCGCCCACCAGGATGCCGAAGATCAGGCCAAAGGTCGCAGCTGCCGCACCAACGGTGATAGCTGCCGGATAGCCCATCTCGATAAATGTGGAACCGTAGGAGCCTGCCGCTCCGTGTCCGCCAGTCATGGAGATAGCGCCTGCCATGAGCGCGTAGGCATACTCAAGGCCTGTGACATTGGCAAGACCTATGCTGATGCAGTTCTGGATGATGGAGACGACGCCGGCGATCAGCCAGTAGCCAATCAGCAGGATGCCGCCCTTCTTCAGAAGGGAAAGGGACGCGCCCAGCCCGACGGTCGTGAAGAACGCCACCATGAACGGACTTTGGAAGGTCGTATCGAACTTGAACGCAAACGCACCACTCTGATGTCCGGCAAAGGTGATGAACATGAACAGGAAGCCGCCCACCACAGGCGCCGGAATGCAGTACTTCGTGAGGAAGCTCACCTTCTTCCGGAGCCAGAAACCGATCAGGAGCAGGATGGCGGCCAGCGCCGTCGTCATGACCATCGTACAGCTGATATTCAATGTGCCTTCAACAGTTTCAAAAGACATAAGTTACCCCCTTTTTCTGACAGACGAATAAGATTTTTCATTAAATTTTCTTTCTGATTTCCCGTAAAACGTCTGCTTCAGCATCCTTATGTCAATCAATATCCTAAATTTATAATAGCATGAAAACCAGCTTTTTTACATAGAGAAAAGTTAAGGCTGTCTTTTGTTTATAACGCCGTTGTTCCAGTTTTGCCATAGGCAAAACTTCCTCTTGGCGTTTCAACGAGGCGGGAGATATGCTCGCCGCCTGTTTTGGTATTCGTGGGACATTTTCTTGCCGCGTTATCCCCCGGAATGCGCTGGACAAATATCCAGCTTTCCAAAAGTTTACATCCATTCAGCAGGAATCAGGCGATTATTGTTGAAATTCAGAAATATCAGCAAGTCTATAATTTAGGGAGCCATTATGTCTTTTTCTCCGGGCTTCTATCCTTTAGACAGGCTATATACTATCGAAGGAGGGAATTATACATGCATTCATGGAAAAAAGCTGGCAGCATACTTGCTGCCACAGCGCTGCTGGCCAGCGTCTTTGTAGGCGGCTGCGGGCCGCAGCAAGCTCCGCAGGCCGGCAAGACGCCCGTCAAGGCCATGCAGGTTTTACGTCAGGATACGCCTATAGCTTTCGGCTATCCCGGCCATTTGCAAGGAAAAGAAGAAGTACATGTACATTCCAAGGTATCAGGCAGTGTTATCGAAAAGTACTTCAACGGCGGTGATTATGTCTACGCCGGTCAGCCGCTTTACAAACTAGATTCCCGGCAGTATGAGACGGCCGTAATTTCCGCACAGGCAGAACTCAGCAAAGCCGAGTCTAATCTGCGGAATGCTCAGGAGGAACTGGGCCGCTATGAACGGCTGTGGGTAGACAGAGCTGTATCGGAGCAGACGCTCACCAACAAGCGTTCCGATGTGGAAGGCCATCTGTCAACAGTGGCCGCGCAGCGCGCCGCCGTGCGCAAGGCACAGGAAAATCTTGATGATACAGTGGTTTACGCTCCCATGAGTGGCCGCGTATCTGTGGATGATGTGGCCATCGGCACGTATGCCACTGCCGGTTCGACGAATCTAGTCACCATCGGCACCATGGACCCCATCAATATCCAGTTCAGTGTCAGTGAAACAGAATACCTTAATCTTTTGGCTGACGCTATGGAAAAAGGCACGGATATCCGCCATGATAATACCCCGCTGCCCAAGGTCAAAATCAATTTGAGCAACGGCAAGGAATATCCCTTTGAAGGCGATATCGTTACTGCCGACAGAGCCTTGTCCACCAACTCCGGCTCCCTGACCATCAAGGCCACCATCCCCAATCCGCAGGGAATTTTGCTGCCCGGCATGTTCGTGCAGGTACATCTGGTAGGTGTCAAGACGAACAACGCCCTGCTTGTTCCCCAGCGTGCTGTACAGCAGCTCTTGGATGAGGCTTTTGTGCTAGTCGTGGGAGAAGACGGTAAATCCATTTCCAAAAATGTCAAAGTGGGTGAAAAAGTAGGCAGTTATTACATTATTGAGAAAGGATTATCGCCCACTGATGTAGTTATTGTGGAGGGTCTGACCACGCTGCGGACCGGACAGGATATAGATGTCACCATGGTGACACCTGAGGATATGGGTTTCTCCACTAAGGAATCAACAGAAATCACGGATAAATCGTAAGGAGGCGAGGAAAGTGTCACGATTCTTTATCCATCGTCCCATCTTCGCCATTGTCATATCCATTATCATCGTTATTCTGGGGGTACTTTCCGGACTGAGCCTGCCTATAGCCCAGTATCCACAGATTACGCAGCCCACGGTCAATGTGAGCACTACCTATACGGGAGCTAACGCCAGTGTTATCAATCAGGCGGTAGCCCAGGTCATCGAGCAGCAGGTCAACGGCACGCAGGGGCTGGCCTATATGAGTTCAAGCTCTGATGATACCGGCACTTACAATCTGGATGTAAAGTTTGACCTCGGCACCAACGGCGATATGGATTCAGTACTGGTGCAGAACAATGTCGCCATTGCTACCTCCAGCCTGCCTTCTGATGTTCAGGCTGCAGGCGTTACGACCAAAAAGGCATCCAGCGATATGTCCTATATGTTTGCGCTTTATTCGCCCAACGGGACATTTAAGCGTACCTTTATCATGAATTATGCGAGCATCTACATCATTGATGCCATCAAACGCATTAAGGGCGTAGGTGATGTCAGCACCTTTGGCTCACAGTATGCTATGCGTGTCTGGCTTAACCCTGACCGCCTGTCGGATTTAGGTCTGACGGTCGGAGATGTTGAGGCTGCCATCAAAGAACAGAATGTGCAGGCTCCGGCAGGTACTATCGGGCAGATGCCTGTGCCGGCCAATCAGGAAAAGCAGTATACAGGCAGCGTACAGGGACGCCTTACCACACCGCGGGAATTTGGCAATGTCATCTTAAAAGCCAAACCGGATGGCTCCTATGTATTCTTGCGGGATGTGGCCCGTATAGAAACAGGTGCCAAGTCCACGAACATGGTTGCCGATGCCAATGGTGCTCCCTGTGCCGGATTTGGTGTCAAGCTGACGGATGATGCCAAT